>CALRIM020000062.1:0-16020 GCA_943360385.1 Rhizobium sp. Q54
ATCAACAGATCGTTTGTCTTTTTTGTTAACGCACCTTTCTACTAAGTCTTTTTGTTTTAAACGATCTACCATTCTAGAAGCATCACACATTTTATCGAGCATGCGTTCTCTTAATAAATTAATGGAAGAAGGGTTGGGATATTGTCCACGAAGAATTCTTAATATATTGAATTGTTGCATGGTTATATCATAGGGTAGAAAATCCTGTCGAGATAAGTTATTTGCCCAATGATAGGTAAAAACCAAGTTTATCATTGCTTTTTGTTGTTCAGATTTAAAGTTCTTCTGAAAGATCTCTTTCTCTAATTCCATATGTAATTCAGTTAGGTTGTTGTTGTTAGTTAAATAAATATACATATTTCGAGTCAAATTTCATTTTTGTCGTCCATTTTTGATTGGTTTTTAATGTTATTTGATTTAACAGATTGGGTTTTATTATAATTCCAAGGGCAATGCCTGCAGGAATTTTTACAACAGAATCCCCTTTTTAGATGATACTTTTCTGTAAATACATAGAACTCATTTTCAATATAAAAGTCTTCGTTTTCCATCGTCATAACACTTTTATTTTAACATTAGTTAATGCAAAATGTTTAATTAACTTATCTGGTTCTCCATGTATAGCCCATATTTCTTTAGGATTAACTAAACTTATATAAGTTAATATTTCACCCCAATCCATATGGTCTGATATTTTTAATAGGGTTTGGTTGCTTTGTAAATGATCCCATCCAGAGGCGAATGCAAAGGTGTAAGGGTATTGAATTTTATAGGATTGATAGGTTAATGGTGGTACAATATAAATTCCTTCCACTCCGTTTCTGATTTCCTTTTTCTGCATTAAATTATAATCCAACGGCACCTTTCCAATACGTTCGTATATTTTATGATAAGGGTATATATCGAAATGTATAAATACTTTTTTTTGAGGGTTATTCTCATTAATTAGTGCGTTTAACCGCTGTGCTTTCCCTAATACATAAGAACCAATAACTACAGGTCCTTTTATATTCATTATGGTTCCTATTTCTTCTAGGGCATTGGGGTGAGTAAATTCAGGACGAGCAAAGGTGGTTTCAGTGATTAATACATCGGCATTAATAGCTTCTGTTTTTTCTACTGTTTTATCGTCTTGAAATTTTATATCTCCACTATATAAATACCTAACACCTTTGTAAATCATTAATATTTGAGCACTTCCAAGAATATGTCCTGCGGGGATGAAATGAAATTCTACATCCTTTATTTTAAATGGAATATTGAAATGATGACAATGAAATTGTTTTGCCGCTTTATGCTTATACCTAAGTTCCATAAATGCTTGAGTAGCCAATGTACAATAAACATTAATAGAGCCTGGAGATGCATGATCTGCATGGGCATGTGAGACCACCGAAGTTTCTACAGCAGCACTTGGATCAATATAAAAATCTGCGTATTTACAATAATATCCAATTGGTGTTTTTATGATAAAATCATCGAGGATCATTCTTCACTAGTATATTATTATGAATATGCATTACTTGACTAATTACCGACTGATGATTATCATTATAAATAATTAAATCGGCAAGTTTTCTTCTTTCTTCATCTCCCATTTGAGATAGAATTTTTTTGTTTGCCATTTCTTCAGTTACATTGTCGCGCTTACAAATACGTTCTATTCTGAGTTTAATAGGAGATTCTACAACAATATTATAATCGTTGTTTTTATACGATCCAGATTCGAACATAAGTGCAGCTTCTTTTATAACATAAGGCAAATGGTTATGTTTTTGAGCCCAAATTTTAGAGTGTTCAATTACTTTTGGGTGGATTAAACTATTAAGTGTTGCTAATTTTTGTTTATCGTTAAATACAATATTAGAAATATATGAACGGTTATATGATCCATCCTTTAGAAATGTGTCTTCACCAAAATGTTTAACTAATTCTGATTTCAATTCCAGATCAGTTGTTATAATACTTTTTGCTAACTCATCGGCATCATTAATAGGTACACCTAAACTTGCAAATACTTTGCAAATGGTTGATTTACCTGTACCTATTCCTCCTGTGATTCCGATTTGTATCATCGTTTAATAGTTATGTATTCAACGGTTTCTGGGTGGAGTTGTATGTCTTTAATGTTTTCCGGCGACGACACTATTTTTAATCGTAATCTGTTTTTCAAATAGACATCTTTTTCTGCAACCACCTTAAATGATTGTTGAATTATTTTATTGTAATTTGATAATGCTACTTTAAATTGAATGGTACAACTGGCTGGAAATGTAATAATTCCGTTGTTCTCGTTTCGTTGCGATATACCTACATTTACTACCCCTTCTGTAAATTGCTCTACCGGAAAAGATAGTCTTGTTGTTTTTGTATTGGTGTTAATATTCGGATATGCATCTAAATCTAGAGTGGCATTTACTTGAGTACTTGCATTTAAATTATTAAGTACTATTGGTTTGGTTTTAATGCTATTAATTTTAGAGATATTTTCTAATGGCCCTGATATATAAATGCTATCCGGATACCAATGTACTTCTTCAGATAAGCCGTATTGCTCTGTAAAATTAACGGTGTAAACAGGTAATACAGGAACTTTTTTAATCCTCTTTTTTTCAATTATGTAATTAATCTTTGATGGATAAATATTCATAATTCGTAGCTTTCCATTCCATTGACTTTCGAAATCTAGTAACGATTTATTTAAATCTATTTCTTCTTTATCTTGTATGGTGCGAAAATCTATTCGAAGTGTATCAGACATTAATTGCATACGAGAACGAACAAAATTCCAACCACTGCCCTGTACGGTAAATGAAATTTTGCGAGCTTGTTTCATGCTCAGTGCCTTATCTTCTGGAAGATTATAAAATTGAATGTAGTTCTCTAATTTAAAGAGATGTTGCTTGTTTAAAATATTAAGAAACCAGAATGCAAGGGCCATAAATAGGCAGGCAAAAAAGAGCACCAAACGTTGTCGATAACGCTTACGTGTACGCTCTTTAATTACGTTTTTCCAGTGAAGTAGTTTTCTTTTCAAAATAAAAAATGCTAATCAAAACTAATAAAATTATTAGTATGATTAGCACTTAATTAGTTTGATTAAACGATTACTTTGTTTCGTTCAATTTTTTTGATGCCTCTAATGAAACTGAAACTCTATCAATTTTCATTTTTACACCGCCTTCTATCTCCATTAAGAATGTATCGTCGTTGATTTCAGCAATTTTACCGTGAATTCCACCAACAGTTACAATTTTATCACCTTTAGAAAGGTTTGAAATGAAGTTCTTTTGATCTTTCATACGTTTAGTTTGAGGACGGATCATAAAGAAATAGAATACTACCGCGATTAAAATTAATGGCAAAAAGCTCATTATCGGGTTCGAATTACCGGCTGCAGGAGCCATTAAAAGTGTGTTTAACATATTTTTTAAATTATAAATTACGAATTATCTTTTTATTAGCATCCTAGCATATTATTCAAGGACTTCGCCTCGAAGATACAATACTTTTGTATTTGGGATGGTATTTGCAACAAGAGTAATCGTTTTTGTTTGCATTCCCATTTTACCATGACTATCGAAAACCACATCAATTTTAGATTCTTGTCCTGGTTGTATTGGTTCTTCAGGATAGGAAGGTACTGTACAACCACAACTTGCGCTAGCAGACGATATCACTAAAGGTGTACTTCCGGTATTTTTAAAACGAAAGGCATACGAAACCTTCTCCCCTTGTTTAATCTTACCAAAATCATATGAATCTTGTACAAACGTAAATTTTGGCAATTTAGAAGTATCCACTTTTCCGTCTGAAGTTAAAGGTACTTCTACATTTACATTAGTGTTAGCCTTGTTCCCACAAGCCACTACTGTTAAAATTGAAATGATTACTAATAGTTTTTTCATAATGTTTTGTTTGTTCGTCTGCTGTGATGGACGTCCACGTCGATCTATTTTTTTTTGCTTGATGGACGTGGACGTCCATCTCAGCCATTACCATCTCAGCAACTACAGTGCCTTATTATTTTTTTTATTTCTACAGTTCTATATTTCTACAGTTCTACACTTCTATTATTCGATTAGGCCTCTCCCAATCTTCTTCACTTTTCCAGCACTCTTTAAATCCATCAAAATTTTATCTAAAATACCATTTATAAATCCTTTACTTTTAGGAGTACTAAATTCTTTAGAGATATCAATATACTCATTCATTGTAACCTTAATTGGAATAGAGTTGAAATTCATTAGCTCTGTAATAGCCATTTTCATTAAAATGGTATCCACTAATGCAATTCTTTCTACATCCCAGTTTTTTGTTTTTTCTGAAATATAAGTGTTTGTTTCCTCTTCATTTAAAATTGTTTTATTGAAAAGCTCTATAACAAACTCTTTGTCATCTTCCCAATTTGCTGTAATTGGTAAAATATCTAAAGATTCTGATGTCTCGTCTTTAAAGGCTCTTATTGTTTTTAGCACCATGCCTTCTACCGATTGTTTATCTACTGGCCAATTTATATAATGTTCCTCTAGATTCTGTTCTAGTAAAGGATCTTGGAAGATAATAGTTTTATATAGATGTGTAATAATTTCGCGATGTTCTGTGATATTTGGGTCTTCTAAATTTCCATAGATAATGTATTGTTCATCAGCTTTAATTTTATTATAAAGCTCACGTAATATCATTTCTTCACCTTGCCAAGAAACTTTATATTTCTTAAGTAAGTCGGCATGGTTTTTATCTTTTATAAGAAGCTGAACGAAGGCGTTTTTTTCGAATATTGGTTTTGCATTTAAATCGTCTGCAGAGGGTAAATGTTTGGCAGATCTATCTTCAACATCTCTTACTTCAAAATCTTTTAGTTCTAATAAAAGTTGTAAAAGTTGAGCATAACTTTTATGAACGGATTGAATTGAATCTAATAAATAAGATTCAAATTGCTTACGATCACGTTGTTCTGCTTGTTGAAATGCATAAACAGTTTGAAATGCTTTGATGCGTAAATGACGACGATTTAACATAAAGAACGAATAATTAGTATTAAAAATGCGGAGCAAATGTACTCCGCATTTTCGTTAATAGCAAGCTTTAATTCTACGAATATCTTGAATTCTCTTTTCAGCAATGCGATTTGCAGCCTCGTAAGTTGGAATATTTTCTACTTGAGACATCTTTAAAATATCTAAAGTTACTTCGTAAATATGCTCAGTTTTCTCCATTGCACGTTTAGAACTGTAACCCATTAATTCTGAATAAACATTAATTAATCCACCAGCATTAATTAAGAAATCTGGTGCATAAAGAATGCCTTTTTCCATAACCATACGGCCATGTAATTCTTCTTCCGCTAATTGATTATTAGCTGCTCCAGCAATAATTGCGCACTTTAATTTGGCTAATGTTTCTGTATTTACAGTAGCACCTAACGCACAAGGAGCATAAATATCAATGTCTAAATCGTAAATATTATTGTTAGCTATTACCTCAGCACCATATTTTTTAGATATTTCAGCTAATCGTTCTTCGTTAATATCCGAAATATAAACTTTTGCATTTTCCGAACGTAAGTGCTTTACTAAATTCTCCCCTACATGCCCTACGCCTTGTACTGCTACAACTTTACCAGATAGGCTATCATTTCCCCATAATTGATTTGCACAGGCTTTCATGCCCATGTAAACACCGTATGCGGTAACTGGCGATGGATCTCCTAAACCACCAAGAGACTCAGGAATACCTGCAACGTGGTCTGTTTCCATTTTCACATACTCCATGTCTTTCGGACTAGTACCCACATCCTCTGCAGTAATGTATTCACCATTTAGGTTTTCTATACATTTTCCATAACGGCGCATCATTGCTTCCGATTTGTCTTTTTTAGAATCCCCTATAATAACAGCTTTACCGCCACCTAAATTTAGGCCAGTAATTGCTGCTTTGTAAGTCATTCCTCTAGATAAACGCAAAACGTCTTTTAAAGCTTCTCCCTCCGTTTTATAGTTCCACATTCTGGTTCCCCCCAAAGCAGGTCCCAATGTTGTGTCGTGAATAGCGATGATTGCTTTTAATCCAGTTGCTTTATCGTAGCAATAAACAACTTTTTGGTGATCATTCTCAGCCATTGAATTAAATACTGAGTTTTCTCCTAAAATATCTGACATTTGCTTTTAAATTATATGTATAGATTTGCAATAAGCAAACAAAAGTATGTATTTTTTCGTATTAAAGAAATACTATGAAAGAACTCTTCAGTCTTAATAAATACCTTTATAAATACCGTTTTAGAATGCTATTGGGCGTGATTTTCATCGTGTTATCCAATTGGTTTGGCGTGTTTCCAGCTCAAGTAATACGTTTAGCATTCGACTTAGTTAAAGAACAAATTAGCTTGTATAATTATTTACATGGCTTTGAGCGTCAAGCACTTTTCTACAAAGGTTTCATAAGTGTAGTGCTGCTTTTTGGATTTATTGTTTTTATGGTTGCGGTTATAAAAGGCATTTTTATGTTTTTTATGAGACAAACGATTATTGTGGTTTCTCGACTCATAGAATACGATATGAAGAATGAGATTTATAACCATTACCAAGTACTAAACTTATCTTTTTACAGAAAGAATAATACAGGCGATTTAATGAATCGAGTGTCCGAAGATGTTGGTAGAGTAAGAATGTACATAGGTCCTGCTATTATGTATACATTGAATTTAATCGTATTATTTATACTGGTTATTAGTACTATGATTAGTGTAAATCCCAAACTTACTCTTTTTGCGGTTTTACCTATGCCATTCTTGTTTATCGCTATTTATTATGTTCAAAATTTAATTAATAGTAAGAGTGAAGAAATTCAGGCACAGTTATCTACCTTATCTAATACCATACAAGAAAGCTTCTCTGGAATAAGAGTAATTAAAGCATATGTTAGAGAATCGGAAATAAAGCATAAATTCAATATAGAAAGCGAAGAATACAGGAAGAAATCGATGGGATTAGTAAATATTCAAGCTATATTTTTCCCTACAGTATTAGCACTAATTGGAATTAGCACACTTCTAACCATCTATGTTGGAGGGAAAGAGGTTATTGCTGGATACATTACCGCTGGGAATATCGCAGAATTTATTGTGTATGTAAATATGTTGACTTGGCCCGTAACTTCTGTTGGATGGGTCACCTCTTTGGTGCAACGTGCGTCTGCATCTCAAAAAAGAATAAATGAATTTTTAACAATAGAACCCGAAATAAAAAATGATGTAACACTTGAAGATGTTACAGTTAAGGGTGATATTACATTTCAAAATGTTAGTTTCACTTATCCAGAAACAGGCATTCAGGCTCTTATTGATGTAAGTTTTGAGATTAAAGCTGGTAAAACATTAGCAATCACCGGTCGTACTGGTTCTGGGAAATCTACTATTGCCAATTTATTGTTTAGAATGTATGATGTAGATAAAGGGAGCATATGTATTGATAATAAAGACATTAAGGAACATAAGTTATTTAATATTCGTAATCAAATGGCAATGGTTCCTCAAGAAGTATTTTTATTTTCAGATTCTATTAGAAATAATATTGCTTTTGGTGTGGATACATTCACTGAAGATCAGATTATTGAAGCCTCTAAACAATCTGTTGTTTATGAGAATATTATGAGTTTTGATAAAGGCTTTGACACCCTAGTTGGGGAACGTGGAATAACACTCTCTGGGGGGCAGAAACAACGAGTTTCTATCGCTAGAGCAGTTATTAAACAACCTAAAATAATTGTTTTTGATGATGCCTTATCGGCAGTAGATACTAAGACAGAAGAGGCTATCCTTCAACAATTAAAAGAGATTATGAAGAACCGTACAAGCGTACTCATTTCTCACAGAGTATCTACAGTAAAACAAGCCGACTTGATTTTATATATGGAAGAGGGTAAAATTGTTGAAAAAGGTACTCATGAAGAGCTAATTGCAATGAAGAAATCCTATGCGGCTCTCTACCAAAAACAATTATTAGAAGAAGAAAGTGTAGAAATTGTTAGTTAAATAGTAAAAATTGCCACTTCATTGGTTTGGAAGTTTGAAATTAAATACTTTTATTTACTGCATATTTAGTTAAAACAAACATGGGAGAATTTGATAACAAAGACAGAGAAGAGGTGTATTCAAAGAAAGTAAGAGCTGGAAAGCGTACTTATTTTTTCGATGTAAAATCGACTCGCAGTAACGATTACTACATTACAATCACCGAGAGTAAGAAAAGAATGGAAGACGGAGTGTTCGTGAAACATAAGATTTTCCTTTACAAAGAAGATTTTGAGAAGTTTATGGAAGGTCTTACTGATACAGTAGAATACATAAAATCAAATCAAGAAGTAGTAGAACGCAGATACGAAGATTACAATGGTTCAACTCCAACGAGTCCGGACATTGATTTTGAAATCTAAAAAATTATAAGCCTCCCCTTCAGGAGGCTTTTTTATTGATACAATGCCCTTTAATTGCATTCATTTTTTATCTTTGCGAAAAGTAAAAAAATGAAAGTATTATCTACAGAACATAATTTTTTGGGCTTAGAAGACGAGGCATTGTATTCTTTTGAAAATGCCAAGTACATTATTCAATCAGCTCCGTATGAATACACCTCCTCATATTTAGAGGGATCAGCAAAGGGTCCTGCTGCAATTATAGAGGCCTCTAAGTACGTTGAATTTTACGACGAAGAATTGGGTGTAGAAACTGTACGCACTGCTCCTATTGCTACTATTGAAGCTATAAATTTTGATGGTATATTTGATAAAGCAGCAGTTGATTTAATTGCACAAGAGACCGAGAAAATTTTAAATGCAGGTAAAGTTGCTGTTTCTTTTGGTGCTGAGCACACTGTAACGTATGGTTTTGTTCAGGCTTATGCAAAGAAATACAATAACCTTACAGTTCTACAAATAGATGCTCACTCAGACTTAAGAGAGTCTTATCATGATAATATCTATTCACATGCTTCTGTAATGGCTCGTGTAAAAGATATGGGCATTAACCTTTGCCAAGCGGGTATTCGTGCACAATGCATTGAAGAAGCCGAAGAAATAAAACGCAATCCGAAAATTCACACGTTTTATGCTCACGAAATTCGTAAGAATAATAATTGGGTAAGTGAAATTGTAAGTAAAATGACGGAGAATGTTTACATTACAATAGATGCAGATGGTTTTGATCCTAGTATAATGCCTGCTGTTGGTACAGCAGAACCAAATGGGTTGTTTTGGAATGAAACCTTAGATTTACTTAGAGAAACCTGTAAGAATAAAAATGTTGTAGGTTTTGATATTGTTGAATGTGCTCCAATGGAAGGCACCATTCTTTCTGAATATACTTTAGCGAAATTGGCTTATAGAATCATAGGCTATATGGAAGCTTTCAAAAAATAAAAATGATTAACGACAAAAAATACCAAGTCTATTGGTTTAGTTTAGGAATTGCAGTTGCTGCATTTCTTCTTTGGTATTTTCGTATCATCGCACTTTACTTATTGTTCGCCATGTTTTTAACATTTGTGTTAAATCCTTTGGTGAATTTTTTATCGAAGGGGAAACTGTTGAAAATTAAAGTCCCAAGATTTTTGGCTACAGTGTTCTCCTTTTTACTTTTATTTAGTTTAATTGCATTATTTATAACATCTATATTTCCTCTAATAAGTAATGAAATAGACCATTTGAGGTCAGTAGACCCTACTAAATTTACTGAAGTTTTCAATAATCAGATTTTTTATTTCGAAAACCTTTTAATTGATAATCATCTAGTAGAACAAGCACCTGGTTTTTTAAAACCAATGTTGATAGCAGAATTAAATACCTGGATGAATCAGGAAAATGCGGGGTATGTTATATCTGGTGTTTTAAATGGATTAACTAGTAGTATCATTGGTATGTTCTCTGTTTTGTTTATTAGTTTTTTCTCATTAAAGGATGAAAACCTATTGAAAAAATCTATTGCGAATATTATACCAGGGAAATACTACACCGATTATTTAAACGTGTTTAATAATATCGAAAATTTGTTGTCGAGGTATTTCATCGGACTTCTTGTACAAGCAAGTATTATTTCCATAATAGTTTCTATTGCATTAATGATTATTGGTATTCAGAATTTTATTCTTATTGGAATATTAGTAGGTATAATTAATGTAATTCCATATCTAGGACAAGTAATTTCTATAGCTGTGGCGCTATTATTAGGAGTAGCATCTAACATTGATATTATTAACTCCGAACATTTATTGTTTTTTCTATTGAAGATAACCAGTATTGTGGTGGCGACACAAACGTTGGATAGTTTTATTTTTCAACCTTTAATATTTTCGAAAAGTGTAAAGGCTCATCCATTAGAAATATTTTTAATGGTTTTTGTTGGAGGAACAATTGGTGGAGCATTCGGAATGTTTTTGGCAATTCCTGTGTACACTATTGTAAAGGTTACATACATTGGATTACATAGGGTTTACTTGAAGAAGAGAAGCGAGTATCGAGTATCGAGTATCGAGAAATAATTACTCAACACTTAAATATAATATAGAATTTAGAATTTTTAACTTAGAATTTAGAATAATAGAATGGCATTACAGTGTGGAATAGTAGGACTACCGAACGTAGGAAAATCTACTTTGTTTAATTGTTTATCGAATGCAAAGGCGCAGGCGGCAAACTTTCCTTTTTGTACAATAGAACCAAATGTGGGTGTAATAACGGTGCCAGATGAGCGCTTAAATAAATTGTCTGAACTTGTAAACCCTCAACGTATTGTACCCAATACAATTGAAATAGTTGATATTGCTGGTTTGGTAAAAGGTGCAAGTAAAGGTGAAGGATTGGGAAATCAATTTCTAGGAAATATTAGAACTACTAATGCAATTATACATGTGTTAAGATGCTTTGATGATCCAAACGTTGTGCATGTAGATGGTTCTGTTGATCCTATCAGAGATAAAGAAATTATTGATACAGAATTGCAATTAAAAGATTTAGATTCTGTAGAAAAGAAAATTGCTAAGGTGGAGAAATCTGCTAAAACGGGTGATAAAGATGCAAAAAAAGCATTCGAAATTTTATCTCAGGTAAAAGAAGCATTATTAGCAGGTAAGTCGGCACGTACTGTAAATATTGAGGAAAAAGATTTAGAACATATTAATGATTTACAATTATTAACATTAAAACCGGTTTTGTATGTGTGTAATGTTGATGAAAAGGCAATTTTAACTGGTAATGATTATGTAAATAAGGTAAAAGAAGCTGTTAAAGATGAAGACGCACAGGTGTTAATTATATCAGCTGCAATTGAAGCGGATATTGCACAATTAGAAAGCTATGAAGAACGAAAAATGTTCTTGGATGATTTAGGATTATCTGAATCTGGTGTTAGTAAATTAATTATTGCGGCTTATTCATTGTTGAATTTAGCGACTTATTTTACCGCTGGTGTACAAGAAGTACGTGCTTGGACAATTACTAAAGGAATGACAGCACCTCAAGCAGCGGGAGTAATACATACCGATTTTGAAAAAGGGTTCATTCGCGCTGAGGTTATAAAGTATAATGATTTTGTAACTTTAGGTTCAGAAGCAGCTTGTAAAGAAGCTGGAAAATTAGGAGTTGAAGGAAAACAATATATTGTGGAAGATGGCGATATTATGCACTTCCGATTTAACGTATAAAACTTATGCAAGAACATTTTAAAACAACTTTCGAAACAGAGATTGAAGCGCCACTTGAAAAAGTTTGGGAGGCACTAACATCTCCAGAAATATTGAAACAATATTTCTTCGGTACAGAAATGATTACAACATGGGAAGTGGGCACTCCTATTACCTTTCAGGGATCTTGGGAGGGTCAAGCTTACATGGATAAGGGAACAGTATTAGCTTATACTAATAATGATTTCCTATCTTATAGTTATTTAAGTTCATGGGCAGATTTGCCAGATTTACCAGAAAACTATTTACACATCACCTATAAAGTGGAACCATCTACTACAGGTACAAAATTAACAATCACTCAAACTAATTATGATGAAGAACGTGCAAAGCACTCTTCGGATAATTGGGCTGGTATGATCAATGAGATGAAAAAAATAATATGCTAAATTTTAATAAGCGTTTTGTTGTTCAAGAACTAAATTATTTATTTCAGTTCCGAAAAACAGAACGCTTATGGCATATACCTTTTATGGCGTCCCTATGCACTGGGATTCCCCTTTTAATTGGATTGTATTTTAATAACCTCCAAAACGGAGTGCTAGCTTGTATTGCAGGATTAGTAATACTTTACTTTCCAACAAAAGCTAATTTAAAAGACCGAATGCTAAGCTTATTGGCATGTTCTTTTGGCTTTATGATTTCTTTTTCTTTAGGATTGTTATTAAGTTTTAACGTTATTGTTTCGGTACTATCTGTTGGTACAATGGCGGTTGCTACCCACTGGATAGTATTGAAATTTAAGGTTAATCCTCCCGGCAGTTTCTTTTTTGTTTTTGTGGCGGCAATTGCGAGTTGCATGCCTCATCATTTAAATGCAATACCCGAAAAAGTTGGACTAATTGGCTTAGGTTGTATGTTTGCCTGTTTGGTAGCATTGGTATATTCATTAATAACGATGCCCGACTATCAAAAATCAGCAAAAATAATACCCAATAACAACAAAATAGATTATGCTCATTTTGTTGAAGCGTTTATATTCGGAAGTTTTATTAGCCTTTCATTTTTCATCGGGTATATTTTCAACCTACATAACCCCTACTGGATTCCTGTTTCGTGTATGGCCGTTATGCAAGGAGCTAGCATCCGGCATATTTGGAGAAGAAGCATACACAGAATTATAGGAACCCTTTTTGGTTTGGCTTTTTGCTGGTTAATATTATCTATAAATAGTTCTCCTTTATCGGTATGTATTAGTATAATTTTTCTTCAATTTATTATTGAAATGCTAATAGTTAGAAATTATACGCTAGCTGTTTTTTTTATAACACCAATGACCATATTATTAGCAGAAACAGCAAATCCCTACATTCATAATACCAATCAGTTAATTACAGCACGCTTAATTGATATTCTTATTGGTAGTGCTATCGGAATGATCGGAGGCTATTTTATATATCAAGAAAATATAAGATATGCTGCTATAAGAAGAGTAAGAAAAGTGAGAGTAGCCGTAAATAAATTAGGCTTAATAACTAAGTAACCCATTAACATTTAGCTAATTCAATACTAATCATCATAAAAGTGAGTTATGTAGTTTAAATTTATGCTATATGTCTGACTTTAAAGGGTTACTATCGGTATTCACATTAGGATTATTGTTTTCTGTTTTATTCTTTAGGCAGTCTATAGGTCTAAATTTAGCTCTTTATGAATTGGGTTGTTTTTTAACCCTTCTATATTTTAAACAACTAGATTTTAAAAGCAATCTATTAACATTTTCTCTTTTATCTCAAGGAATTACGCTAGTTACTATTATAGCCATTAATAGCTCACTTGCACTCATTACTCACGTAGTATTTGTGCTATTAACCATTGGGATTATGGTATATCCTAAAGTCTTAAATGCTTTTAATGCAATACTATTTTCAATCTATTCTATTATTTGCTCGCCATTTAATCTGGTTATTAAATTGGTTAAATCCTTAAATGGTTCAAACACTATTGCAAAATCAATTCTTCGATATAAATACTTTCTAATTCCCATTTTTATAATTTTAACTTTTATAATAATTTATAGAAGCGCTAATCCCCAGTTTAATAATCTACTCCTACCAATAGACCATTTAATTAGTCGTTTTATACCCAATATCTTTAAGTATTTAAACATAGAATACTTGTTTATTTTAATAATAGGAATAGTCTTTAGTTCCTTCCTGTTTATTCGATCTGTTTTTATGGAAGTAAAAGAGAATGAAGAAAACGCTACAGATTATTTGGTAAGGATAAGGAGGATTTCTTCAACAATATTTTCACTAACAGGATTATCAAAAGAGTTGAAATCTGGAGTTTTTCTCTTATTTATATTAAACATTGTATTATTTATTGTAAACACTTTAGATATCTATTGGGTATGGTTTAATTTCAAATGGAATGGAGAATACCTTAAGCAGTTTGTTCATGAGGGCACCTATTTACTAATTTTTTCAATTTTTCTATCTGCCATTATAGTATTGTATTTTTTTAGAAATAATCAGAATTTCTTTAAAAAATCCAAGAGGTTAAAACAATTAAGTATTATATGGATCGTTCAAAATGTAATACTTTGTATTTCTGTAGGCATTAGGAATTACTGGTATATAGACTACTTTAATTTGGCTTATAAACGTATTGGAGTGTATGCCTTTTTATTAATTGCAATTTTTGGACTCTACACCATTTATCAAAAGGTAAAAAATCGTCGTTCTAATTATTATTTAATTCGAATGAATAGTATTTCAGTTTTAATTATATTATTAATAACCAGTTTATTTAATTGGGATGTTATTATTGCAAAATATAATTTTAAAAATGCAAATCATGCTTTTGTTCATTTCGATTTTTTATCGGAATTGTCGCCGAAAGCACTACCCTATTTAGATCAAACATTAGAGGAGTTAAAGGAAATTGAAAAAACACAGATTATGTTGTTCCCCAATAGAGAACATTACATGACAGCAGAACAATTTTATAATTCCATTCGAGATAAAAAAATAGATTTCTTGAACGTTTATGCTAGCAAGTATTGGCTTTCCAGGAATTACTCGGATTATCGCACCGCGAGGAGATTAACGAGTAACCATTAAAGTTCAAATTATTATTGGCACACTGGCTAATTGGCATATTGTTCAAATTGTTCAAATTAACATTGGCACCAATACTTGTTCCTGATTTCCCAAACTGATTGGATATTATTAATTCTTGATGTTTTAAAAGCAGCTTTGAAAGTTCAATTGTTTTCAATGCAAAATCGAAACTTTTATCTCTAATTAGATTATTTTTCATAAATTTAAAATAGAAAGACAATTTTGCTTACACAACTGTATATATGCAGGATTATTTATACAACTTTTTTAAAATTTTTAATTTCTAATCGTTAATTTAAAAATGGCTACAAAAATTACAGTAACTGCAGAAATAGATGCACCTATAGAGAAAGTATGGGAAGCATGGACAAATCCAGAAGATATAAAACAATGGTGTAATGCGTCGGACGATTGGCATGCACCTAAGGCAGAAAACGACTTAAGAACTGGTGGTAAATTTTCTACCACTATGGCCTCCAAAGATGGTGCTTATAGTTTTGATTTTGCTGGAGAATATACGAAAGTAGACAATCATCAAACAATACATTATGTAATTGGAGATGGAAGAACCGTAGAAATCACCTTTGAGTCTAATGGCAATAAAACTTCCGTTATAGAAACTTTTGAAGCTGAATCTGAGAATCCTATTGAAATGCAACAAGGTGGATGGCAAGCTATTTTAAATAATTTCAAAAAGCACGTAGAATCAAAGCAATAATGACCAGAGAAATATATCCATGTTTGTGGTTCAATAATGAAGCAGCCGAGGCAGCTAAGTATTACTGTTCGATTTTCGAGAATTCGAAAGTTCTTTCTACAAATCCAATAGTTACGATGTTTGAGTTAAATGGTAAAACATTTATGGCTTTAAATGGTGGACCTCAATTTACATTTAATGAGTCTGTTTCATTTGTTATAAATTGTAAAGATCAAGCAGAAATAGATCACTATTGGAATAGTCTTACTGCCGATGGAGGTTCCGAAAGTATGTGTGGCTGGTGCAAAGATAAATATGGTGTTTCTTGGCAAGTTGTTCCAGAAATTCTTGGACAATTAATGAACAATCCAGAAAAAGGACAAAAAGTGATGCAAGCATTTTTGAAAATGAAGAAGTTTGATATTGCTACGTTGATGAATGTTTAAATGGTGTTATAATACACTGCTTAATTGAAATAGTGGTAAATACATTGCAATTAATATTACCCCTACTATTAGTCCTA
>CALRIM020000063.1:0-15999 GCA_943360385.1 Rhizobium sp. Q54
CTTATTGGAATTACTATCTATGTGTATAAAAACAATAGAATCGGAGCCATTAATACTAAACTGAATTAAGATTGCATTCACATAATATTATTTCAACTTCCATTTCTCTGCTAGTTCGGCATTAAAACCTTCTCCATCTGCTGGGTTTGGTTCGCCTTTGCCTGTGGTAATAAATTTATATAAACTCTTTTGAATATAACCCGTCCAGGCATCGTTGCAAACATTATAACACTCATAACTTGGCACTAATCCTTCGTGGGTAAATTGAATTTTTGTTTTAGTTCCATCAGCAGAAATATCAAAAATAAGTTTCGTTCCTATCCATTCCGTTTTATCTTTTGTAAAACTAAACTGATTAGCAGTTACTAAATAAACCAAGCGCTTATTAGGTACCATTTCTATCAATTTCATTTT
The DNA here is from genome assembly GCA_943360385.1 of Rhizobium sp. Q54. Classification (GTDB taxonomy): domain Bacteria; phylum Bacteroidota; class Bacteroidia; order Sphingobacteriales; family Sphingobacteriaceae; genus CAJBVG01. The sequence goes on from CALRIM020000063.1 coordinate 415, forward strand.
ACATAAATGTATTTCTTTATAGTGATAAAAAAACTCTTCGTTCAGCTTATCGGTATTGCCTTCTATTTGTTCAGACCACCACCCTCTAAAATTTTTAATTGCATTAAATGCCTTTTCAGCAGATTGATCTACCAAAATTGTTGATGTGAAATTTTTATTTCCCATAATAACAAAGCTACTTTGAAAAATGTATTTTTTTGTGTGGTAAAAAAGACATTCTGAAGGGGCAAAATAGACAAGAACATTAAGAGTTTAATTTGGACATTTTTTTAATTTGGACAATTTGAACAATTTCCTAATTTGAACAATTTGGACAATTTTCTAACGAACAAGGACTATGGACTATAGACGTTGGACTTAAGACAAAAGAATTAGCCTGCCTGCAGATGGAAATACGAGGTACTAAATACAAGTTACAAGCTACTACTTTTTATGCTTCTTGAAAGACGGACTGCTCGAAACGCCTTTACCAGTAGCTCTTTTGTTTCCAGCGGGTCTGCGATTACGGTTATCTGGGTTGCTACCCACTATAGTATCGATTTTCGTTTTTCTATCTTCGTTTTTCTGATTTTTTTGCCCCTGAGCAGAGCGATTGCTGTTCGAATTAACCTTTTTCGAATTTCTATTTTCTATTTTCGTTTTTTCCAACTGTTGATTTTTCGAACTTTCTGTCATTCTATAAATAGACTTCATTTCCTCCGGACTCAAATCTCTCCAATCCCCTACGGCTAAGCCTTTTAGACTAATGTTCATTATTCGAACGCGCTCCAATTTGGTTACTTCGTATCCAAAATGTTCTGCCATTCTGCGAATTTGTCTATTTAATCCTTGCACCAAAGTTATTCGAAATGTAAAAGTAGATTCCTTAATCACTTTACATTTTTTAGTCATTACCCCAAGCATAGGCACTCCATTTGCCATGCCTTGTATTACTTCATCGGTTAAGGCTTTATTTACTGTAACCACATATTCTTTTTCGTGCTTATTCCCTGCCCTCAAAATTTTATTCACCATGTCGCCATTATTCGTCAAGAATATTAATCCCGATGAATCTTTATCTAATCTCCCTATTGGGAAAATTCGAGTGCTGTGGTTCACAAAATTCACAATGTTATCTCTTACCCCTTCTTCGGTGGTAGAAGTGATTCCTACGGGCTTATTTAGGGCAATAAAGATAATGTCTTCTTCTTGTAGAGGTTCTAATTCGTTGCCATTAACCCGAACAATGTCGCGCGGCTTTACCTGATCGCCTACACTTGCACGCTTTCCATTAATAAACACATTGCCTTTCTCAATGTATCGATCGGCTTCGCGTCTAGAGCAAAGACCAGATTCGGCAATAAATTTATTTAATCTCATAGTTCGTGTGCTCGTTGTTCGTGTGCTCGTGTGCTCGTTAATCGTGTGCTCGTAGATTCGCTAGTTCGCAAATTCGACCTAGTGTTTCATTGGGCGTTTTTTAATCATGCCGCCTTTGGTGTCTTTTACACTTGTCATTACTACGAATGCATTGGTGTCTATTTTCATTATTTCGGTATTGAGTTTGTTCAACTCTAATCGAGTAATTACCGTGTACACAATATCGATGTCGCCCGTTTCTCCATTTTTACCAAATCCTCTTTTCCCACTGTAAATGGTAACTCCTCGTCCTAACGAATTTATAATCATACTTCGCACTTGTTCCGTATGGATAGAAATTATGGTAACTCCAATATATTCTTCAATACCTTCTATAATAAAATCTAATGATTTAGATGCTACTAAATAAGTGATCATACTGTATAAGGCTATTTCTATTGATAAAAAATAAGCTGCAACAGAAAATATAATGATGTTTATTCCAACAATAATATCACCAATGGTTGTTCCTAATTTCCGACTTAAATAAATAGCTAAAACTTCTGTACCATCAATTACAGCTCCGCCTCTCACCGATAATCCAATTCCAACTCCTAGAAAAAATCCTCCGAAAACCGCGACTAATAATGCATCATTTGTAACATCAGGGAAATGCACCAAAGCCAACACCAGCGCTAGTCCTGTAATGGCCATAGCTGTTTTAATAGCAAAGGTTTTTCCTAACACCTTGTATCCTAAAATTACAAAGGGAATGTTTATGAGTATTACTAAAATGTAAAGTGGGGTTCCAGTAATGGCAGAAATCAACAAGGAAATTCCCGTTGCTCCTCCATCAATAAAATGATTGGTTAATAAAAATCCTTTGAATCCGAATGCTGCTGAAAATATACCAATCGCAATAAGAAAAAAATCTTTTACTGCACGTAAAGCTAAATATTTTAACTCCCTGAATCCTTTTGCAATTTCATAATGAGAGTACTTGCCATCCGGATTAGCCTTGTTCTTAAGGACTGCGTTAATGATTAGCTTTTTAAGAAATGGACCCATGGCAATAATATGTTAATGTGTTAATGGGATAATATGTTAATCTAATGTGTTAATATGTTAATGGGATAATTTGTTAATTAAATAATTCCATTAACATATTAACATATTACCTCATTAACAGATTAACGCAGTTCAGCGTTCAACTCTTCCAACTTCGCCATACCAGGGCAGAGTTCCTTTGCGGTAAGCTGATTCAGCGGGGTATCTACTGTATTTAGTACCGAATGCAAATCTTTCGATTCTGGTTCGATGTAAATTAATCCTGTTAAAATTTCTCCGTTGATTTTTGTTTTTTGCAATGCGTTTATCGCCGACATTCTATCTTCCGGATTCCATTCGCTTTCCAATTTATGCAATTGTAAATGCGAACCATCATGCAGTGTAATGTTTTTATCGGTTCCTTCTGCGTAGTTCGTTGTAATTTCTTCTTGAAAAGGAACAAAATCTACCGTAGAAGTTAGTTCTATATGTTCTCTTACATAATCGTAAGATTTAGTAGAACCCGGATTGTTGTTAAAAGTAACACATGGTGATATTACATTGATCAATGCAAATCCTGGATGTTTAATAGCCGCTTTAATTAATGGAATTAATTGTGCCTTGTCTCCAGAAAAACTTTGAGCCACAAATCCTGCTCCTAATTCTAATGCTAAACTTGGTAAATCAATGGCATTAAACATATTTACAGAACCCGATTTACTTTTAGATCCTTCATCTGCTGTAGCAGAATCCTGACCTTTCGTTAATCCGTAACACCCATTGTTCATTACAATGTACACCATATTCAAATTTCTACGAATAACATGTACAAACTGTCCCATACCAATAGATGCGGTATCTCCATCTCCCGAAACACCGAAATAAATTAATTCTTTATTCGCCAAATTAGAACCTGTCGCAACACTCGGCATACGCCCGTGAACAGAGTTAAATCCGTGACTTTGACTTAAAAAATAAGCAGGAGTTTTAGAGGAACAACCTATACCCGAAAGTTTTGCCAATCGGTGGGGTTGAATTGCTAATTCGAAACACGACTGCACAATAGCAGCACTTATAGAATCGTGGCCACATCCTGCACATAAGGTACTTAGTGATCCTTCGTAATCAGTTTTCGTAAAACCAAGTTCATTGGTTTTTAAATCAGGGTGACGAAATTTTGGACGTATATAAGTCATGCGTTATATTTTAGATTTAATAGTATCAATAATATGATCTGCAGTAATCGGCATACCATCATAATTTAATACTGAAATAATATTTTTAGGATTTAATTCTAATTCATTTACCAATAAAGATTTCATTTGAGCATCTCTATTTTGTTCAATTAAAAATACTTTTTTGTGTGATGAAATAAATTCTTCAACAGAATCATTAAACGGAAATCCTCTTAATCTCATTGCATCAAAATGCATTCCATCAGCAGCTAATAAATCAACTGCTTCTTTCGCTGCATATATTGATGTTCCGAAGAATATCAATCCATATTCGTTTTCATTTTTATCTTGATGAAATTCTGGAGCTGGTACTCTAGATTTCATGGTTTCCCATTTCAATTCTAAACGTTTCATGTTGCGAACATACGCATCGCTATCTTCTGTGTACGTTGCATACTCATCGCGCGAAGTTCCTCTTGTAAAATAAGAACCTTTGGTTGGATGTGTACCAGGATAAGTTCTATATGGAACTCCATCACCATCTACATCTAAATATCTTCCCCACTTTTCAATCTTATCCAAATCCTCTGCATTCAATACTTTCCCGCGGTTCATTGGTTTACTATCGTCCCACTTTAATGGTGCACAAACGTGATCGTTCATCCCTAAATCCAAATCGGTAAGCATGATGATTGGTGTTTGAAAAAACTCTGCTAACTCAAACGCTTCCGCTGTCATTTCGAAACATTCGGTTGGAGTAGATGGAAATACTAAAGCATGTTTGGTATCTCCATGAGAAGCATACGCCGATGCAATAATATCCGATTGTTGAGTACGTGTTGGCATTCCTGTAGAAGGTCCGCTACGTTGAACATCGATCAGTACCAATGGAATTTCTGCGAAGTACGCTAGGCCTAAAAATTCCGACATCAACGAAACACCAGGACCGCTTGTTGCGGTAAAGGCACGTGAGCCATTCCAGTTTGCACCTATAGCCATACCAATTGCAGCAAGCTCATCTTCTGCTTGTACAATGGCATATAAATTTTTTCCTGTTGAGGGTTCTACTCTGTATTTTTTTGCGTAATCGGCAAATGCTTCTACTACAGAAGTTGATGGTGTAATTGGGTACCAACTAGCCACCGTTGCTCCAGCATAAATAGCACCTAATCCGCAAGCAGAGTTACCATCAAGCATAATAGAATCGCCTACTAAATCTCTTCGCTCTAAACGAATATCCAACGGATACTCATAGTTATCGAAAATAAATTGACGACCTAATTCTAATGCTTTAATGTTTGGTGCAATTAACTTTTCTTTCCCTTGAAATTGTTCTTCCAATAAAGTAGCTAACACATCCATCTCTATATTTAACAGGGCAGATAGCGCACCTACATAAATTATATTTTTGAAAAGCTGACGTTGACGAGGATCTTGGTAATTGTTAATACACATTTCCATTAAAGGAACACCTATGTAATTAATATCTTCTCGAATGTATTCTGGATTTAATCCTTTGGTAGAATCGTATAAAAAATAACCACCTGGTTTTACACTTTTCACATCGTTCTTCATGCTTTGTGGATTTACACAAACCATTAAGTCTACTCCTGCTCTTCTTCCTAAATATCCTTTTTCACTTACACGCACATCATACCATGTTGGTAATCCTTGAATGTTTGAAGGAAAAATATTTTTAGGAGTAACAAAAATTCCCATTCTAAAAATAGCTTTGGCGAATAATAAATTTGCCGAAGCCGAACCTGTTCCATTAACGTTCGCAAAACGAACTACAAAATCATTTATTTTACTGCGATCTGACATTGATTCCCTGCTTTTGTAACACTATAAAAGAATTTTTGCATATCCCAAGCAGATGTTGGGCAACGTTCTGCGCATAATCCGCAGTGCAAACACACGTCTTCATCTTTAACCATTACTCGTTTTGTACCTGCTAATACATCCGATACAAGTATTGCTTGATCGTGATTATTTGCTGGCATATTTAACTTCGATCGTAACGCTCCTTCTTCATCTTCATTTGGTGTAAAGGTTATACAAGAGGTCGGACAAATATCCACACACGCATCGCACTCTATACATTTATTTTCAGAGAATACAGTTTGTACATCACAATTCAAGCAACGTTGAGCTTCCTTAAACCCGTGTAAATGGTCGAAGCCTAATTCTACTTCAACTTTACGATTGCTTAAGGCTAAAGATTTTTCTACCAATGGCACTGCATAACGATTGTCGGTTTCTACCATACTATCGTAACTCCATTCGTGAATACCCATTTTCTGACTCACCAAATTTACAAATGGCGATGGGCGGTTTGTTAAACTATCGTTATTACAAAATAAATCGATTGATATAGCAGCTTGATGACCTTGCGCCACTGCTGTAATTACGTTCTTCGGACCGAAGGCTGCATCGCCACCAAAAAATACTTTTGGTAAAGTAGACTGATACGTTACCGCATCTACCACTGGCATGCTCGATTTGTTAAATTCTAATCCTAAATCTCTTTCAATCCAAGTAAAACTGGTTGATTGCCCAATGGCAATTAACACATCATCGGCTTCAATAAAAACATCCGCTTCACCAGCATTTACAAGCTCTCTACCCCCTTTGTCATCATATTTAGCCACCACTTTTTCGAACATCATTCCTTTTAATTTTCCGTTTTCTACCACGAAAGATTTAGGAACATGACAATCTAAAATTGGAATATCTTCGTGCATTGCATCTTCTATTTCCCAAGGAGAAGCACGCATTTCGTTGAACGGACTACGAACTACCACTTTTACCTCTGTACCACCTAAGCGGCGAGACGTACGGCAGCAGTCCATCGCAGTGTTACCACCACCTAACACAATTACTTTTTTACCAATAGCCTCCGTGTGCTCAAACGCAACACTAGCCAACCATTCTATACCAATATGGATGTTGGCATCGCCTTCTTGACGGCCTGGTAATTCATATAAATCGCGCCCTTTTGGAGCACCAGTGCCCACAAATACAGCGTCGTATTCTTTCTCTAAAACTTCTTTTAAACTACCCACTTTAGTTTTAAAATTAGTATGAATACCCATGTCTAAAATAAAGCCAACTTCTTCATTAATTACATGCTCTGGCAAACGGAAAGAAGGAATCTGACTACGCATCATTCCACCACCACGATCCTGATCATCGAACAAATGAATTTCATACCCCAAAGGCGCTAAATCCCTTGCTACCGTTAAGGAAGCAGGTCCACCACCAATTAAAGCAATGCGTTTTCCGTTCGAAGGAAAAGGAGCTTTCGGCATTAAATCACTCACATTCGATTTATTGTCGGCCGCCACACGTTTTAATCGGCAAATAGCTACGGGTTCTTCTTCCACTCTACCTCTACGGCAAGCAGGCTCACACGGACGATCGCAGGTTCTCCCTAAAATTCCAGGAAACACATTCGATTCCCAATTCACCATATAGGCTTCTGAATATTTCTGAGCAGCAATTAAGCGGATGTATTCGGGAACTGGAGTGTGGGCAGGACAAGCATATTGACAATCTACCACCTTGTGATAGTATTCTGGATCCTTAATGTCGGTTGGTTTCAAATTGAAAAGTTTAATTAAAAAACAATCATAATCAATCCCTTAAGTTTTAAGGGTCGATTAGCCAAATTTATTGCTTTTTGTTAATTAAACAAGGCTTTTTTTTCAACAGGGGGTATCGGGTATCAGGTATCGGGTATCGGGATAATTGGATAATTTGTTCGACGCGATAAATCGCGTCAATACTACTCGCACACGATACACGATACTCGATACACAGTTTAGGTTCGGGGAACGTTGTCGCTACAGTCTTCATCATAGAACTCTCGCCCCTCAACTGCGCTGCGCTACGTTCGGGAACCTTCCATTTATTATTCTTCCAAAAGGAGTTAAAAAGATACTGGTCCCCGAACGAAATGAGCAAAGCGAATGAAGTTGAGGGGTTTGGGTGAAAGCTATTCAGACCAGCGAAAACCCTTTGCATCAAACCCTGCCAAATCCAGCACTCTGTCAACCACTGTGGCAGCAAGCTCTTCGAAGGTTTTGGGGTTAGAATAAAATGATGGATTTGCCGGACAAATAATACCGCCAGCTTCGGTAACGGTTTTCATATTGTTGATGTGTATTAAACTAAATGGAGTATCTCTAACTACCATTATTAGTTTTCTACGTTCTTTTAAAATAACGTCGGCTGCACGGGTCATTAAATCGTTGGATACGCCAGAAGCGATGCGGGCTAAGGTTCCCATGCTGCTGGGGCAAATAATCATGGTATCGTATTTAGCAGAACCTGAGGCAAATGGTGCCATAAAATCATTCTTATCGTAAAAATCGAAACCATAAGAATTGTAGTCCTGATTGTGCAACTCATATTCCCATACCTGCTTCGCATTATCGGACATTACCACACCCACTTTTTCTATATCTGAAGAAAGGTTTTTTAGCTTGTCTAACAATACTTTAGCGTAAATAGAACCAGAGGCTCCAGTAATCCCTACAATTATTTTTCGTTTCATTTTTATAAAACTTGAATTTAGGCAAGATGTTTGTTATAGGGTAATAAATAAAAAAAGGGCCGAAAGATTACTCTTATCGACCCTACATCTACCTATGAAAAACATGCCCTTTCGGGCACTTCAAAACTAGAAAATTTATTTTTTAAAAACAACAATTATTTTACAAATATTTAATAAAATGATAATAAAGCACAAAAAATGGCTAATTTCAGCATTTTCAATATTATATATTGTAGTTTTTAGTTCTTTTAAAATTAACGATAAACCCGAAGAATTAACTTGGATAACATTTGAGGAGGCTGTTGCGCTTCAAGCGAAGGAACCACGCAAAATTTTAGTAGATGTGTATACAGATTGGTGCGGTTGGTGCAAAAAAATGGACAAGTACACTTACACCGACGAAAGTGTGATCAATAATTTAAAAACGAAATACTATTTAGTGAAATTTAATGCCGAGCAAAAAGAGGAAGTAAAATTTAAAGGCAAGATTTTTAAATTTAAACCCGAATACAAATCGCACGAACTCGCTGTAAGTTTATTGAACGGACAAATGTCGTACCCCTCTACTGTTTTCCTCGACGAAGAATTTAATATGTTGACCAATGTTCCAGGTTATTTAACTCCCAAAGAAATGAATCCGATTTTGGTTTATTTTGGTGAGAATATTTATAAGACTAAGAATTGGAAAGAGTACTCTGGTGACTAGTAGCTTGTAGCTTGTTGCTTGTAACTAGTACAAATAACTCACAACTCACAATTGACAACTCAAAATTCGTAATTCGTAATTCGTAATTCGTAATTTATAATTAGCAACTATCGTTTATAGAAGATATAATCCGTGGTCAATGGTTCCATCCCACTCTGCTTAAACTCCGTTGCAATTTGTGCTCTATGGTAAGTACAATGATTAATTACATGAAACAATATATCACGAATATTATTACTGAATTGTTGGCCTTGAGAATTGGTATAAGTCAATTCTTTATCGAGGTCGACTTTTTGTAAAATACGAAGAGAATGTTCGTGGTTCTCTTGATCCATCTTTTGAAATATATCTACCTCCTGTATTTGCCACACCGTTACCAAAGGTTGTTGTCCTTCTATCCTGTAATTCCAAATGTGTTGTGCATTTAACACATGACTAAACAGCTTGATGGATTTTTCTGAAGTCTTGTCAGGGTGAGCTAAAAAGACTTCAGAAAGTTTTTGATTGTAGTGGTTACTGTATTCGAAGAGTTCAGCTAGGAATATGGCTAGGGAGTCCATGCTTGTTATTCTAGTTTGATTAATTTAGTTATTATATCGTAATACGTATTACGTATTTAGCTAAAGCTTGTCAATCTTCCCATCCACAATACCATATGCCAACGATTCATCTGCCGACATCCAATAATCGCGATTAAAATCTTTCATAATTTGTTCTACAGATTTACCACAATTAGCGGCCAAAATTTCGGCTCCAACTTTTTTTGTTTTAATAATTTCTTCCATCTGAATTTGAATGTCGGAAGCAGGTCCACCTGCACCACCACTAGGTTGGTGAATCATTACTTTCGCATGAGGCAATATAAAACGACGGCCTTTTTCGCCTGCAGATAAAAGAATAGAACCCATAGAAGCTGCTAAGCCGGTACAGATAGTAGATACTGGACTCGAAATACCTTTCATGGCATCCATAATGGTAAAACCCGAGGTAACGTAACCACCATTACTATTAATAATAAATTGAATCTCCTTACCAGGTTCTTCTAACTCTAAATACATTAAGCGTTCTACTACATGTTTCGCCGATTGATCGTCGACCATTCCCCATAAAAATACTTTACGTTGAGATAAAAGTTTGTAATCAATAATGTCTTGTAATCTGTTGAAATTGTTTTCCATGTTTTTTTAGATTGATGTGTGAAGATTAAAACTTTAAATTACAATTCAAAATTCATTATTATTTCCTTAATAATCCTATTCAACTCTTCTGCATTATTAAGTGTCATGAAATGTCCCGCTTTTATAATTTTAACATTACATTTTATAAAGGTTGATGGTAGAATTCGGTCGCTAGTACCGTGGATATGAAAGAGATTAGGGTGTTGATGTGTATTTCTCCAGCGTAATACTTTTTCAATGGCCCATTTTAGAAAAGCCGGATCTGTATCTTTTAAAATGTCTTTTAGGAGTTGTCTATCGGCTGAAGATGTAGTACCGAAAATCCAATTGGTTAGAAAATTAGATTTTTTTAATACCCCAGATGGCATTACTTTATGAATTTTTAATAAGCCAGCGAGGCGATAGTAAAAAGGAATTTCGTGTTTTGTTTTGGCTGAAGCAATTAATATTACTTGTTTGGTTTCTATGTGTTTGGCTATTTCTATGGCCATCATTCCACCAAAGGAAAGTCCTATTAATATTGGGTTAGGTACTGTGATTTGTTCACGCAAGCGAATGGCATAGCTTTCAATAGATTCCTTATGATTTGGGGTAATCCATTTTATATAGGTAACGGAATACTCAGAAAAATCCATCCGATGAAAAACACGTTCATCGGCACCGAGGCCAGTAAGGAGGTAGATGGAGGGTTTCAATTTTTATTGAAAACTTACTTTCCAACTATTTTAGTTTTGCCTTCTGTAAGCCTTCGTTGGATATATAATTTCAATTCCTCGAAAGTCATATTTTGAGTTTCTAAGCTAATTTTATCTCTTATGTCCCTCATCATTTTTACAGCATCAAACTGTTTTTCCTTTTTAATCGATTCCATAATTTATAAGATCTTTTGGACTTCTTATTTCTATTAATGAATAACCAAGTTTCAAATTTACTGAATTATAGCCCTTAATCCTATCAAGGTCAATTAATCCATGTTTCTACTCGTTCCTCTATTTTCCATTTTCCATTCAATTTACGTAAATAGTATTCTCTACCCCAACCACAATCACCACAGAAAAAAGATAGTTCTACAAATGCTTTGGTTTTGTCTTTAGACAATAATGGACAAGTCATTTCATAAAATGGTTCATTCCTCTTTAAATTCTTTTTCTTCATTTGTTCAATTCGAGTGGTAGTTACTAACCGTGGTTGAAGTGTTGCTCCGATAGTACACCTAAAAGAGGTATCGTTTTGAAAAAATAAATAGCTTGAATCTGAGGAATGAAAAAGCTTTTCATTCCCAATATTTCTATATAGTAGTTCATCAAAATATTGCACATAATGACCTGGAGGAATTGCTGATATTGGATCTGTTTCGTTATCTCCCACCTTGTTGAGTACTATAAGCTTTTGTAAGTTTATAGAAATTGGGAAACATAAAATCTTATATCCTTTTATATTTCTAACTTTTGTATTTGCTGGAGAATCGGGGTCGTAAAAAGGAGTTGGTAACGGGTAAACTATCTGTAAATATTATAGTTTCAACAATATCATCAATTTCCTTTTGATTCGGGAAATCGAATATTTCTATAGGTTGTGTAGTACAACTAATGATGAAAAATAATACTACATAAAGCAAAATTTTACCTATTAATTTATCCATCTTCCATCAAAAGTTAATAATTTATATATAAATATTAATGTAATAATTAGAGAAAATATAATTACCCAATAAAATTGAATACTAAATTTATTGGCTGGATATAGTGTTTTTAGAATAAAATTGAGCACTTGTCGGATAACATACATAACAATGAATACAATTATGAATTCCATAATTAATCCAACAGGAAATCCCATTATTGCTTGTAAAAGTATCATTTATCATCAACTAATTTTAATTTAGGATTATCCCTTATGAATTTTAGCTTATCAACTATTAATTCAACCTCAGGATGTCTACACCATGCTGTTAATTCTATATTAAGTTTATTAATTACCGAACCATTTTCTATAAATTCAAATATTCTTTGATTACCAAATAAGTTATCGTTTTTTGTTTGAAATACTATTCGTAAATTAATTAGACTAATTTCTTTTTCTCTATATTCACCATTCAATGTATTTAATAATCCAAGTCTAATAAAGGACTCATCAAATTCGATTTTAGTAATAAGCCCTAATTTGTATTTATTTATTGTTCGTCTAATAAGGTAATACACTACAGTCAAAGTAATGATAAAACTTACTATTGCAATATTATCAGAAATAAAAGAACCATAATTATGGCCTCTATAAGCTCTTCGACTCAATAAAAAAAGCAAAAAAATACTACTAGCAACCCACCCAACAATAAATAAAGTAATATACTTCAAAACTAGATTTAAATACCCTTCTGTTAATTCAGAAGCTGGTTTTTCTATTTCAAATTTCATGCTTTAATTTCTAAATATTTACCTTTTATACGCTACCACCCAACTAGAAAGTGCATCCACTTTAGATTTGTTATCTGCCAACCATGTGCCAATTTTCTCGTCACCCTTACTTTGGGAGATGTAGTAACAAAAGGCTTCTACGTGATTTTCTTTAGACATCGTATTGAAGAACTCAACATAATAATCCCACCAAAATCCCTTGTTCTTTTTTCTCATATCACCCAGCATACCAAAGAATAAATTTGTGTTATAGGCAAATAGCTCCGCTTCTGTTTTGTCTTTGTTTTTTTCTGTATTTTTTGATGCAACCAAAAGCGACATCATTAATTCTGCCGATCGAAACTCATCGGTTTCATTGGTATTTGGCAAGGTTATATTGATCTTTTTTTCGCTTTCCTTACTGATACCTTTATTCAATAAATTTTGTAATAATGTATAGGCACCTGCTGCTCTCTTGCCAGTAGGTTCTATTAACAGAAAATTATAAAGCGCTAAAAGAGATTTCACTCTGTTCCCTTGTTCTTTCATTACATATCCTAATAGCAAATGACTACTAGAATGCAATGGTTTAATCTGCAAAGCATTTTGAAGTGACTCTTCTGCCTCTTTGAAATTTTTAATAGTATAATAAGTTAATGCTAAATTATAATGGAGTAAATAATTTCTAGGAAAGGCCTTGATGCCTTTTTTATAAACCTTTATGGCATCTTCCGATTTATTTAATTGATCGAGTGCCGAACCCTTTAAAACATAAGCTAAATCCATAAAATCAGATTTTGCATCAATCACCCTATCCGAATGGGTGATGGCTTTTTCATACTCAGCCATAGCAAAATAAGCCGAAGCCATTTCGTAATTAGCCAAAGGCGATTTATTATCTAACTCTAATGCCTTTTGATATTGTTCAATCGCACCTTTGTAATCACCTTTTTCATATAAAGTTACGCCCTGATTCACCAAGTTTTGCACCTCCGTTGATTGTGCGAATACCTTTCCTATAAGCAGGGTAAGGATTAAAATTAGGTTGATGGTTTTTTTCATACTTTTTGAGATATGAGATATGGGACATAGGACGTGAGACAATATTTATAATCTATAATTTACAATTTATTTCATTTCCACTGCTAATATTCCCTCTCCTTCTTTTCCTAAAAACTTTACAAGTATATCTGCAAATGCATCTGTACCATTATCGCAGTTGGTGAAAATTAAGAGCGCTTGTTTGGTGGATGGAACGATAAATACAATAGTATGCACACCAACATCGTCGCCTCCGTGAACCATGGCAAAATCTTTATTTGAATTTATATTTTCATCCATATACCAACCCAATCCAAAATGCTTGTAATCGTTTATGCGTACCTGTTCGGCAATAACTTCCTTATATAATTTATCGGATAGGCCAGCACCATTTAGTACGTACACCAAAAACTTTGAATAATCTTCTACAGTAGTAAGCAAATTATCGGCAGCATTAACTTTTGTGTTTTTTTCGGTTTCATATAGTTCACCTTTGTCGTTATGCCATTTTGCAAATCGAGTAGAATCCATTTTATCGTCCCACACAAATCTAGTATCGTTCATTTTTAAGGGTTTGAAAATTAATTCACTAGCTAGTTGTGCTAAGGATTTTTTGAATTTACTTTCCAATGCTTTACGTAAGTATTCATAGCCTTCTCCAGAGTATTGGTATTTTGTTCCAGGCTCAAATTCGAACGACAATTTTCCATTCTCGTTGTTCCCTCTAAAATTGGTAAACCCTGTTTGGTGACTCAATACAATGCGCGTCGTTAATTTTTTAGTGAAGGGATCGTTAGCAATATCGGGGTCGATGTAATACTTATAAAGCGGTTCATCTAAGTCCCATTTCCCAGCATTTACTAATTTTAACGTGAGCATTGCGGTAATAGGTTTGGTTAAAGAAGCTACGTTCCATATGGTGTTTAGTGGTGCAGGTTTATTATGTTCTAGCTCACCGAACACATTAATTTTATTAATCTTACCATCCTTAATAAAACCAATCCCTAAGGTTGGAATGTGTTTTTGTTTAATCCATCTTTCTGTTTCATCCTTATCTACAAACAATAATTTTTCATCGAAGGGTTTATCGAAATCCTTGTGATCAAAACTTAATCCTTTCGATAATTTCCAATCTCCATTTTCCAACACCCAAATGTGTGTAAATTTTGCTGTGCTCGAAAGGTATTCTGGTTTGTTCTCTTCGATGGCATAAAAATTATGCACGCCAGATTGTATAGCTCCGTACAAAACACCATTTTCTTCTAGAGGATAAACCTCCATGGAATTTTCTACTAAAACTCTTTTGGGCTTATAGGTTAATTTACATAGACCGTTTTTTATTCCAGAAATAAATGCCGTTTTGGAAGAGGTTATTCCAGCTTGATCGTGGTAAAATTCGAACTTATCACTTACTAGATTTTCAAACTGCTTTATATCGCAGGTATTAAATCCAACATTAAAAAGAAGACTATCTTTTTCTTTAATTATTTTAAATAATTCTGATGATTTTTCTGCTTGTCCGAACGCGTTTGCGCTAAACAATAAAAGAATGAGGAGTTTTTTTTGAATTTTCATATTTTATATCTTTCATAAAATCCACCAATATGGTTGCTCCACTTTTAGGATAGTATGAAACATAATAATAGGAAAAAAAAGCGATAAACACTCTTCGGCACATCACAGTTAGTTTTAAATCACCACACTCCATTAATTATTTTTCCTCAAAATCACCCAAAGAATTACTGCAAACAAGCCTGTCACCCCTGCAAAAAACTTCTCGAAGGTTGTAACAGCAACGATGTTTCCAATGGTATTTAAAATAAATAATACCAAGAAAATCCAAAGTACTATTCGTATAAACCGATCAGGAAATTTGTAAGAAACATAATTTCCTTTCATCAACAAAATCCAAACTAAAAACAGATTTACAAGTATACTAAATGCTTCGAAAACATACATCTGTATATCGGATTGAAGTCTCCCACCCCAAGCAATGTGGTAGGGAATTATCTTAACCATTATACTTATATGAAATAGAATAATGGCGATGAGTAGGGAAAGAAATATCTTTATTGACATAAGACATGGGACGTTGGACTAGAGACTATATTTATAATTTACAATTTATAATTCATTTACATATTCAAGT
>CALRIM020000064.1:0-15916 GCA_943360385.1 Rhizobium sp. Q54
TCCGAGAAGAAATCTAAGCGAGCGGGTTGACTATATGTAATGAAATGAACTTGATGTCCATGATCTGCTAAAGCTTTACCCAATTCCGTTGCAACTACTCCACTACCTCCAAATGTTGGGTAACATACTATTCCTATTTTCATTTTATAAATATACTATTGATAAATTAACTAAAGGTTAACAAGCATAATTCTTATTTGTTCTTAAAGAAGAAATAAACAGCCAACATTAATAATAAAAACCCAAGGATATGATTCCATGCAATCTTTTCTGATTTGAAAAAGAAAAGTGTGAAAATCATGAATATGGTAATAGAAAGAGCTTCCTGAATAATTTTTAATTGCAATAAGGTAAAAGGACCACCATTTTCTTTGTACCCAATTCTATTGGCAGGCACCTGAAACATGTATTCAAACAAGGCAATTCCCCACGAGATAAAAATGATGGCAAAAAGACCTATTCCCTTTGATAGTTCCATTTCCTTGAAACGTAAATGTCCATACCAGGCCAAGGTCATAAACACATTCGAAATGCTTAATAGAATAACAGTGTATAATGACTTCATTATTTAGCCATTATAGGTTGTGGAATTTTCACATAATATCCCGTTCCGTCGTAAACTCTTTTGCGAGGATGCTCCATACATGTACTAGAACAACATCCATCCATTGCATCACCACAAGCATCGCATTGTGTGATGTGTTCATTACACTCTGGATTGGCACAGTTGATCATTTTAGTGGTTTCTGTACCACAATTATAGCATTTAGAAACTACTACAGGATTCACTGAATTAACATCTACCGTTAAACGATTATCAAACACATAACATTTGCCTTCGAAATCTTTACCACCTGCTTCTTTACCGTATTTAATAATACCACCATGCAATTGATACACTTCTGGAAAACCCTCTTTTAACAATAAAGCACTGGCCTTTTCGCACTTTATACCACCAGTACAATAGGTTAATATTTTCTTGTCCTTGTATTGAGCAAGCTCGTTTATCTTAGATGGAAAATCTCTGAAATTATCGATGTCGAGTGTGATGGCATTTTTAAATCGCCCTACATTGTGTTCATAATTCGAGCGAACATCCAATATCACTACATCATCCCTATCAATCATTTCTCTGAATTCAGCAGGCTCCAAATGGATACCCGTTTCTTTCGTAGGGTCTATAAATTGAGGGTCTTTTAAGCCAGAATACACAATTTCTGATTTATACCTCACGTGCATTTTTATGAACGAAGGCTCCTCCACATCGTCTATTTTAAACTCTGTATGGGCAAAACGAGCATCATTCAATACATAATCCATGTACTGTTTACACTGTTCTTTGGTACCCGAAACTGTTCCGTTTAAGCCTTCATCGGCAATAATAATGCGACCTACAAGGCCAATCGACTTACAGAAGCGTAAATGCTCCTGCGTGTATTGCTCCGCATTCTCAATGCGCGAATAGCAATAATAGAGTAAAGTTTGATAATTCATAATTCATTAATACCGCTGCAAACGGCGTTAAATGCAGTGGCAAAAGTACTAATAATTATGGTAATTGATAATTTGTAGCTGGTAGTTGGTAGCTGGTACAAGTATAGAATGATTGAATTAATGTCAACAGTCCAATGTCCAGTGTCCAAAATCTCAATTCTAACATCTCAATTCTAAATACTATATTTGTAGTCTAAAATCAAGCATTTTATACCATGTACAACACTTTGAAGCCAGTTTTAGAGGCAGAATTAGCAGAAATTGAGAAAGCAGGACTATTTAAGCGCGAACGTATCATTATCACCCCTCAAGGTGCTGATATTAAGGTGAGCGATGGAAAATCGGTGATAAATTTTTGTGCAAACAATTATTTAGGACTTTCTTCTCACCCGAGAGTTACTCAAGCGGCTAAAGATGCAATCGATTCTCATGGGTTTGGAATGTCATCGGTACGATTTATTTGCGGAACTCAAGACATTCACAAGGAATTAGAAGCTAAAATTTCTGAATTCTTAGGAACTGAAGATACTATTTTATATGCTGCAGCTTTTGACGCAAACGGTGGAGTGTTCGAGCCTTTATTCAATGAACAAGATGCCATTATTTCGGATGAATTAAATCATGCTTCCATTATAGATGGGGTTCGCTTATGTAAAGCGCAACGTTACCGTTATAAGCACGATGATATGGCTGATTTGGAAGCGAAACTAATTGAAACAAAAGATTTACGTCACAGAATTATTGTTACCGATGGTGCTTTTTCTATGGATGGTACCGTTGCTCAATTAGATAAAATTGTTGCCCTTTCAGAAAAATATAATGCACTAGTGATGATCGACGAATGCCACTGTTCTGGCTTTATGGGAAAAACAGGTAGAGGTACGCACGAACATCATAATGTAATGGGCAAAATTGATATCATCACTGGTACTTTAGGTAAAGCACTAGGTGGTGCATCAGGTGGTTTTACATCAGGTAGAAAAGAAATTATCGATTTACTTCGTCAACGTTCTCGCCCGTATTTATTCTCTAATACCCTTGCTCCTTCTATTGTTGGGGCTTCTATTGAGGTTTTAAATATGTTGAGTGAAACAACAGAGTTGCGTGATAAATTAGAAAGCAATACAAAATATTTCAGAGAAAAAATGACAGCAGCTGGTTTCGATATTAAACCTGGTGTTCATCCTATTGTTCCTGTAATGTTGTATGATGCAAAACTCTCTCAAGATTTTGCTGCTCGTATGTTGGAAGAAGGAATTTATGTAATTGGATTTTACTATCCAGTAGTGCCACAAGGTAAAGCACGTATACGTGTACAAATGTCGGCTGCACATGATATTGCTCATTTAGACAAGGCGATTGCAGCGTTTACGAAAGTTGGCAAGGAATTGAAGGTAATTAGCTAATTAGCCAATGTGCCAATGTGCCAATTCCGTAATAGACAGGAAAAGTAGTGTTAATGCAAAATGAATAGGAATGAAAGAACAGATTGAAAAATATACAGAAGAGATTAAAAGTTTTGTAGCGAAAAATGCTGAAGAGTTAGAGCAATTTCGTTTGAAATTTTTAAGTAGAAAAGGAATTGTAAACGATTTATTTGAAGCGTTTAAAGCAATGCCTCCGGAGGAGAAAAAAGTTTTCGGAAAGGTAATGAACGAATTCAAAACCATTGCCGAAAATGCGTTTAATTCATTCAAAGAAAAACTAGAAGAAACAGAAGTAAGTACTTCTGAAGCGATTGATTATACATTACCTGGCGAAGCATTTAGTGTTGGTTCTCGCCATCCTGTTTCATTAGTATTAAAAGAAATATCAGACATATTCCAACGCATGGGTTTTACCATTGCAAACGGACCAGAAATAGAAGACGATTGGCATAATTTCAGTTCGCTGAATTTCCCAATGGAGCATCCTGCTCGCGATATGCAAGATACTTTCTTCGTAAGAAAAGACTCTGCTAAACCAGAAGACGATTTAGCCTTAAGAACTCATACCTCTTCTGTGCAAATTAGATTGATGGAAAATAACAAACCTCCTTTCCGGGCCATTATGCCGGGGAGAGTTTTTCGTAATGAAGCTATTTCAGCACGTTCTCATTGCATCTTCCATCAAGTGGAAGGCTTATATGTTGATAAGGATGTTTCCTTTGCCGATTTAAAACAAACCTTGTACTATTTCGTACAAGAATTATTTGGAGTAGGAACAGAAGTTCGATTCCGTCCTTCTTATTTTCCTTTCACAGAACCATCAGCTGAAATGGATATTACATGTAAAAATTGTGGAGGAAAAGGATGTAATATTTGCAAATATTCTGGATGGGTAGAAATTTTGGGATGTGGAATGGTGGATCCAAATGTATTGCAAAATTGCGGCATAGACCCTAATGAATACAGCGGTTTTGCGTTTGGTGTGGGCATCGAACGATTAGCAATGAATAAATTCAAAATTAAAGATATTCGAATGTTTTTCGAAAATGATGTAAGGTTATTATCACAATTTAATTCAGAATTAATTTGAAATACTTAGGAGTAATTTTGGGAATAGTATTATTATTTTCTTCTTGTTCAAAAGAAAAAGAAAGTACCATACCTAGTGTTCCCGTAAATATTAGAATTAGTTTAGACAATCCAGCTTATACACAACTTAATTCTGTAGGAGGATCTATATTATTAGAGGGTGGCAACAGAGGAATTATTGTTTATAGAAGAGGTCAATCGGAATATTCTGCCATCGAACGAACTTGCTCCTATCAATCAACCGATACTTGTGCCTACGTGAGTATGGACTCCGCAATTTCAACTGTTGGATGCCATTGTTGTGGTTCAAGGTTTCAGTTATTGGATGGAGCGCCCATAAAAGGGCCTGCAAATGCATCTTTAAGGTTATATCAAACTAATTTAGTTGATAGATATTTGTATATTTATAATTAAATGGACGCAGATAAAATACAACAATCCATAAAGGAAGCCTCAAAAGAGTTGTTTCGTAAGTTTGGTTACCATAAAACCAGTGTCAACGAAATTGCTAAGAAGTCGCGTGTTGCAAAAGCAACCATCTATAAGTATTTCGAAAGCAAAGAGATTATTTTGCATGAAATAATTATGGAACATCTTCAACATTCCATCAACGATTTAGTAACAAAACTTCATCCGAAAATTTCTAGAGAAGAAACCATTAAAGCACTGATTTTAAAAACCAGTCGACTTTCTTATACAGTATGTTCGGAATTTATTGGATGGGACTTTATTCGCGAAAGTGTGAATTCTCAGGATTTTCTAAAGAATCTATCAAACGAATTAGAAATATTGTTAATTGATACATTTCAAAGCCTACCAGACTTTAAAAACGTTCCCCACGAACGTATCACTTACCTCATGAAAGCCTGCAAAGCCATTACGTTTTCATTTGCTTTTACTTCTGTTACGGTTAGCGATGTCCGTAAGAATTTCATCAGTTTTGAGAAAGAGATTTTGCCATTTTTAATACAACCTGTTCTCGTCTAGTATCGGGTATCGGGTATCGAGATAATTTTGAACTTCTGTCCCGATAGCTATCGGGATTCTGATCTTCTGATATTTTGAATTTCTGAACTTCTGAATTTCTGAATTTCTGATCTTCAGCTGTGATGGACGTGGACGTCCATCATGTATACTCTCTCGTCGAATTCCCTCTCTCTTCGACACTAAAATTTACTTAGTGCCTCATCAACCGTAGCAACAAAATTCACCAACCGTCCTTTATTACTTTCGTAAATAAAATCGTTTAAACTTTTACTGCTATACTTTTCAAAATCACCTAAAATAGTTAGTCTCATTCTGTAGTTAGAAAACTTCTGAAGTATATTTCCTGCCATTCCATTCTTCAATTCAAAAAAATCAGCGACAATGTTTTTTTCATGTAAGAGTATACCTTCGAACCCTTGATAATACAAGTCTCCCAAGAGATTTAATCCGTCCTCTGCAATTTTAATTAGTATTTCATCACTTACTATCTCTGCAATTTTAATGGCGTTGATATTGTGTGTTTCTATTTTCATTTTTTCCAATCTGTTTTTTTCAACTCATACCAATTTGTAGAGTCACCTTCGTAATCAAATGTTTCCTGAAAAATAAAACCTAGTTTGATTAATACATTTTTAGAGTTCACATTATTCGGATCTGTAATTGCAAATATGGAGTCAATTTTAAAATTGTTAAACCCATAATTTAATACCGCAATCGACGATTCTGTTGCAAAACCTTTTCCCCAATGTTTTTTCTTAAACCGATAGCCTAGCTCATAAAAGTTAACATGGTTATTTAATGGTTGACTAAAATATTTCAAACCGCACCAACCAACACATTCATTAGTAGCTTTATCCACTACCGCCCATCGAGCAATTCCATTTTCCTTGTATTGCTTTTTAAGTATTCCAATTATGTTTGTTATTTCATCAATTGATTTTACTGGATTGTTCTCAATAAACAAATGGACATCTGGATCTGAGTCCATTTCAAATAAATCATTCTCATCTGTGTATTCTAATTCTCTTAAAAGTAGTCTATCCGTTTCAGCTAAGATTTTCATTTGTAAGTTTTTTCTTTTCGTAAAAATGTTAAAAAAATAGGAATTAGGTTGTCAATTTGGAGAATTTGGACAATTATCTAATTTGAGCGATTTGAACAATGGACTATGGACGTAGGACTATGGACTTAAGACGATGGACGTATTTCAATGTGCCAATTAGCCAATTTGGACAATGTGCCAATTTGAACAATTGACGTAAGACGTTGGACTTAAGACGTTGGACCTCCCGCTACCCGATACTCGATACCAGATACCCATTTGGTTTTTAGTTCAAAAATACCTATATTTGTTCAATGGACATCAATATTTGCACTATGAGACTTGAATTAACAGATTTTTCTGATAAAATCGAGAAAGAATTCGACTTCGGCGACGATAAGTCGATTACTTGGTTTAGATTTTTATTACGGTTATTCGGATTGTGATTATTTCACTAAGGCTATAAACCCACTGAATTGCTCATCGCCCATGCGAAGATAGTATACGTATGCCCCTGCCGTGCAGTTCTCCCCTCTCCATACAAACTCAGGATCTTTTGTCTCTAACATTTTCTGACCCCATCTATCAAAAATCATAAATTCAAATTCATCCGGACAGATTGTTCTTGTTGCCAAAGATATTTTATACTCATCATTTATTCCATCACCATTCGGGCTAAACACCTCTGGAATTAGGGGTTTTCCAATATCAAGTAAAGGTGCTACTCTAAAATTTACGACCTTAGTAATGGTATCGTATTCATTGCAAAATTTATTACTCAACAATGTTAACTCTACTGGGTATAATGCATTGCCTTCTAGTCCGCAATCTGGGTAAACATTTAATACAGACTGTACTGAGCCCTGGCCCTGCATAGTACCCATATCTATTCGAATGGGTAATGAAGAATTAAAGAGTGGCTTAGCACTTAATACTAATAAATCCTCCTCGTCCTCATCAGACCCACTAACATCTATCGACCTAGAATATCCTGCATTTAAATTATAAATATTAGAATCCGGCTTTAACATCATAGGTTCTATGTTAGAAGGAAGGATGTACTTGAATTTCACTCTTACAGTATCAAACTTTTCATTATCACATTTATTATCACGTGTAATAAAATCAACTAACAATACTTCCGAACCATAAAAATTATCACAAGTTGGTGTCCAACAAAAACTATTTCGTTTTGCACTTGGAGTACTTTCTAGAGGTGTAAACTTCGCTCCATTTGCAGCAAAATCATAATTCACATTCTGGTAAAATACATCAATATTATCTGGGTCTAAATCTTCAGCAAAAACAGAAAAACAATTCTCTTTACCTAGTTCAACAGTTATAGTATTATCGAATCCAACATTAGTTCCTTCTGCAACAATTTCAGGCGCTTCATTTAACAATGGCAATACATTTATTTCTACCTCCATTGTATCTATTGCTTGATGTGGACAAGAATTATCGTTAATAATAAACATTAATCTTATAGGAGAATCAATCGCTAATTTACAATCGGGTGTCCAACAAAACTCTCCAGTAAGAGTACCATTCCCCACCAATACATCGGGAGTTATGGTAGCACCTAATTTAAATACATCTAAATTTTTTGTAAATGTTTGAATAGAAATTTCGTCGGTAGCATTTAAATCTTTTCCTTGAAATTGAAAACAAAGATTCTCGTTTCTATGAACACTAAATTTAGTTAGCCCAGTATTTGTTTTTAGAGTAGGTACAAAATTAGGAGCGTCATTCAAAATGAAATTTACTCGAACGGTATCGTCTTGTGAAAATGGACATGAGTTATCGAATACAATGAAATCAATAAATGTTCCATTAATAGTATCTATCGGGCAAGTAGGTGTCCAACAAAATCTGGTTTTTATAGATTGAGCGCCAGAAATATCAGAAGGGTCTAGTGTAGCTCCATTTCCTATTATTTTATACATTCCAACAGTGTCTATTCTAAACTTGAGCAACTCTAAATTATCGCCATCTTTTGCTTCTATATCAAAACAAGCTTGTTGACCAACAAATGCATTAATAGTATTTGTACCCCCTACAATGTTGGTGGATATTTGAGGCTTATGTCTTGGAGGACAATTCAACACTTCTAATTGTAGCTCTCGAACAACCTCTCCAATTTTTATTCCATTTCTATACTCTTCGCAAACTACTGAAATTACATAAACGCCAATTTGAGTAGGCACCAAATATATAAATGCGGTATCGTTATCTACATATAAATCCGGATTTCCGTCCATTATGTTTTGTGGAGAACCAATACCATATCCTGAATTCCAAAGAACATCATCATATGGTGCAGGACCTGTATTTTGCCCTGGATTAAATTGAGAAGTATAACCACCTGCATTAGGTATTCCAATTTTCATTCTTAGCTCATCACCATCGCTATCTTTAATTTTAAAATCGTATTTAAACGGTTCTCCAACACATAAATAATTTAATGGGTCTCTTAAAAACTCAGGAGAACTATTTACAAACTGGCTTCCTCCTGATGGATATGGAGATGGAAATTCCATGTAAAATGCCATAGGCGTAGCTCCTGGATCAATAATGTTTTTAATGATATCATTTCTACAACACCTCTCCCATTGGATATAATATCCATCGGTATTATTATATATTTCTTTGGGAAGTTTAATAGTACCAGTGAATATCCCTGTTTCTACACATCTTAATTGTGGACTTGTACAACCTGTATTAAATTTAATGGAATAGATGGTTTTTCGAGGCATCCGAATTTCATCTACTTGTGCATTCGTTTCCTTATCGTAAATTCCTACTAATAAGAAGTTTTCAAATAAAGCTCCTCCCCCTCCGCAATCTCGATACATTTTCATTTTAAATTCGTATGTATCTTCAGATATATGCCTATAACTAAAATCACCCCCTACAATGTGAGCTGCATAAACGGAGTTTATGCCTGAAAACATCATAAGAAGCACTATTACGTGAAAAATTCTAGTGAAACGCATTACCAAATATATTATTTATAATCAATACATTAATAAAATATTACCCGCCTTTTCCCTTCCTTTCAATTTTATTACATAAAAGTAGACACCAACGGGTAACCCTTCCCCTGACCATTGAAATCCAAAATCTTTACTTTCAAATACATTTTCCCCCCATCTATTATATATTACAATAGAAAAATCGTCAATGCAGCTCGCAGGGTAATTATTATTAATATTGAAGTAATCATTTATTCCATCCTTATTCGGTGAAAAAACATTCGGTATTTTTTTAAAAGGGTCCTCAAAATCGAGGGATACAATCTCTAACAATACTTCAAGGGTATCTGTTTTTGGTCTAGGGCAAGAATGATCCGTTAATGCAATTTTAAACCCTTCCGAAGTAGAATTAGGCACCTCACAATTAGTCTTAAAACAAACCTCTATTGAAATAGGATTTCTTACTATTGTATCTATTGAAAAAGTAAAGTTTTGCTCATTAAGAGTTTCTGTAATGTCAAGTATTGTTGCTGTTAAACTATCATCCAGATTTAAATCATCGCAGGTAAATTGAAAGCAGTATTTACTATTCGCCTTCAATATTTTTTCATCAGGATTTAACCAAGTAATTTTTGGGTTAAACCTAACTGGGCATAAAATAATTTGATATTGAATCTCCCTTCGTATTTCACCTATCAACACCCCATTCCTATATTCTTCAATACTAATGGCAAATGAATATATTCCACTCTGCTGTGGCAGTACATATACCAAACCTGTAGCAGAATCTATAGTAATGTCTGGATTCCCATCCATAATATTTTGCAATCCATATCCCATGCTCCAATCGATTACTTGATATGGACCAGGATTTAAAATAGAAATTCCATTTGCATTGTTAATTACATTATTAGTACTCCCTTTGTAAGGGTTTACCAAACGGTAAACTAGAGAATCTCCATCAATATCAAAATGAGAATAATCTGCCCGAAACTCTTCTCCTGCACAGAGATACAAATTCTGTTCTGTTTTTAAAGTAGGACTTGAATTAATAAAGTTCGTTCCATTTTTTTTTAATGCTGGGAAATCAGCGTAAAATGCAATGCCACTATCATCGGGTTTTAATACATTCTTTATTCCAAAATTCCGACAACACTGTTCATAACTCATATAATATCCGAGCGAATCTAAAAACAAAGATGGATCTATCCTCAAGGTATCCTCATATACTCTTTTCTGAATACAACTTACCGCAGAAACCACACAATTACCAGCTAAAAAATCAACCGATTGTACTGGCCCAGGAATTAAATCAAACGACTGAACTAATGTATTTGAAGACTTTCCGTAAATACCAATTCGGAGATTACCAGGCGGATAATCTGCTGAACTAGGCGAGCAATCCTTATAATATTCCAATCGAATGACATATCTATTCGCTGAAATGTATTTATAAGTAAAGCCCCCTCCTACTATATGCGATGCTAATCCTACCTTAAAAGAGAATATCAACAGAAAAAAACTAAGAAAAAATCGAAGTTGGGAATTCATTTCCTTAAAAATAGCATTTTAAACTTTAACTTTGAACACAAATTATGAGAACAACAAAGACACTGCCAATTATAGAAAAGGTTGAAATAATAGACATTGCAAACGAAGGAAAGGGGATTGCAAAACACGATGATTTAGTAATATTCGTTGAAAAAGTGGTACCTGGTGATGTGGTGGATATACAATTGCTAAAAAAGAAGAAAAACTTAGCTGAAGCTACTCCTGTCCATTTCCATCAATATTCAACATTAAGAGAAGATGCTTTTTGTAAGCATTTCGGTACATGTGGTGGATGCAAATGGCAAAATATGTCGTATGCCGCACAACTTCAATTTAAACATAAAATAGTATTCGACGCATTAACTCGTTTGGCTAAAATAGAATTGCCAGTTTTCGACACAATTATTGGATCAGAAGGAACCAAACATTATCGAAATAAATTAGAATTCACCTTTTCTAATAAACGTTGGTTAGAAAAATCGGAAGTAGCCTCTGGCGATACATTCGACATGGATGCTTTAGGTTTTCATGTCCCGAAAAGATTCGATAAAATAATAGACATTCACCAATGTTATTTACAAGATACCCGGTCGGATGAAATTAGGAATGCAGTAAGAACCTATGCTAAAAAAGAGGGGTATTCATTCTATGACATCAAACAAAACACAGGTTTTTTAAGAAATTTAATTATCAGAAATACCAGCACAAATGAGTGGATGGTAATAGTTGTTTTTGCAGAAAATAATGAAGAACATATTCATGCTTTACTAACTCATTTAAAGGAGAAATTCTCGTTTATTACTTCCTTACAATACGTTGTAAATCTTAAAAAGAACGATACTATTTTTGATCAAGAAGTTATTTGTTTCCATGGCAAGCCTTATATCCATGAGCAAATGATGGATTTAAATAACAATTTAATTTCCTTCAGAATTAGTGCTAAATCATTTTATCAAACCAATGCAAAACAAGCAGAAGTACTCTACCATGTTGCTGGTAAATTAGCCGATTTAAAAGGAGATGAAATTGTGTACGATTTATATACGGGCACTGGTACTATTGCAAATTTCATTGCATCTAAAGCTAAAAAAGTGGTGGGTGTAGAATATGTTCCAGATGCAATAGAAGATGCAAAAGTAAATTCTACCATCAATAATATTTCTAACACTGTATTTTATGCAGGAGACATGAAAGATTTGTTGAACGACGAATTTGTAGCTACTAATGGCAAACCCAATGTGATTATTACAGATCCCCCACGTGCAGGAATGCACGAAGATGTATGCAAACAGTTATTGAAACTAGAAGCAGATAAAATTGTATATGTTAGTTGTAATCCAGCTACACAAGCAAGAGATTTAGCGATACTAGATGAAAAATACAGAGTGATAAATGTTCAACCAGTGGATATGTTTCCGCATACCGAACACGTAGAAAATGTTGTACTATTAAAATTAAAATAAATGCAACCAGAAGAATTATTAGGAAATCCTAACGAAAAAAAGAATGAGAGTCCGTTGAAAAGTTTGGAGACGGAACTTATTTTATACAGCGATTCCATTAAAGAAGTGGCAGAAGACATTATTGAAGAACTTTCTAAATATCCAATTTTTATTGCCCACCAGCACGAAGCACGAATTGGTGAATTGATTATAGATAAAGAGGAACTTGCAACCGAATGGAACATCCACGCCTCTACCCTCGAAGAATTTGTAGAACGAGGAATTGTAAAGGCAGAGAAAGAAGAATTCTTCAAGCAAAATTACAAAGATCCAAATCATTATATTTGTGTATTCGTAATGGTTCCAGAAGGAGCGAATTTTGTGTTCTACCCTTTTAAGTAGTGAGTAGTGGGTAATGGGTAATGGGTAATGGGTAGTGAAAAAAGAAGCTCCGACGCGATTTATCGCGTCGATAGTATAGAGCTCGTAGAGCTCCCCTACGTAACTGATGGCGCAAGCCATCAGGAGCAAAGATGCTCGACGTGGACGTCGAGCCCAGCACAAGTAACTGATGGCGCAAGCCATCGGGAGCAAAGTAACAAGTACCGTAAAAAACAAACATAATGACAGCAAAAAAACAAATACAAATACTAAACAGTACTCAAATACAACAAAAGATTGATAGAATGGCCTATCAGATTTTAGAAGATTGTTTTGAAGAGAAAACGATTGTAATTGCTGGTATTGCCAATAGAGGATATGTTTTAGCAAAGCGTTTAAAAGCAGTGCTGGAAAAAATTTCGAAAATAAAAATCGAATTAATAGAAATTACTTTAAATAAAGATAGTGATCATTTAGAAGCTGAAGTAGATACTTCTATTTCTATCTGTAAAAACAAAACCATTATATTGGTAGACGATGTATTGAATTCTGGTAAAACATTAGTGTATGGTTTAGCAGTATTTTTAAACATCCCCACCAAAAAAATTCGTATCGCAGTATTAATTGATAGAAGTCATAAGATGTTTCCTGTATCTACAGATTTTGCAGGGTACACCATATCCACCATTTCACAAGAGCATGTATCTGTAGTATTTTCCGCTAAAAAATCAGAAGAAGCCGTTTATCTATCTTAAGTAATTTATGTTGCGAAAAATATATCTTATCGGTTTCATGGGTTCGGGTAAGAGTACTTTTGGCAAAAAATTAGCGAAAGAATTAAATCTTCCATTTATCGATTTAGATAAAGTTATCGAAGAAAAAGCGAAATGTAGTGTTACCGAAATATTTAAATATTTAGGAGAAGATACTTTTCGCACCATGGAATCGGAAGCACTAAAATCTTTCGAGCACCTCGATGGTTTTGTAATGGCCACAGGTGGCGGAACCCCTTGTTATTTCAACAACATAGACTACATTAACAAAACTGGAATCAGCATTTACATTGAGTTAGATACTAAAAGTATTTACAATCGATTAGCCAATGCAAAAAACATTCGACCTACCATTAAAGGCAAAAAAGAAAACGAATTAATGAGCTTTATTGAAGATACTTTTAATAAACGAAGAGATATATACGAACAAGCTACATTTAAAGTTAACGGCTTGAATTTGGAGGTAAAGAAAGTTGTTGAGTTATTAAGTTAATACTCTTTGCGCACTTCGCGAAATCTTTGCGTGAAAAAGGTTCTCTCAAAGTTCATTAAAGAGCAAAGATCGCTAAGTTAAAATGAAGATTACTGCAATTTAACTCTTGGATCCAACAAACTATAACTGATATCTACCAGCAAGTTTACCACCACAAATAAAAATGCAATAAATAACACAGCACCCATTACCACTGGTAAATCTGAGAGTTCTAATGCATCTACTGTAATTTTCCCTAAGCCATTCCAGCTAAAAATATATTCTACGAAAAATGCTCCTGCCATTAAAGAAGCGAACCATCCTGAAATAGCAGTCACAACAGGGTTCATGGCATTTTTCAGTGCATGTTTCCAAACCACTTGAAAAGGTGATAATCCTTTTGCTCTTGCAGTACGAATGTAATCCATTTTCATTACGTCTAACATAGAACTTCGGGTAAGTTGTACTATTATAGATAACGGACGAAGTCCTAATGTTAAGGTTGGTAATATTAAATTTTTAAGTTGAAGTTCTTCTCCTGTAAAAGGATTGTAATCGTACAAACTCCCCGACATATTTAGTCCAGTATAGGGCCCCAATAAAAATGCGAATATCCAGGCTATTAAAATTCCAGCGAAAAAAGATGGCATAGAAACACCTAAGATTGCAAACGACATCGATGCTTTATCTACCCAAGTATCTTTATAAAGTGCGGCTAATAATCCCAATAATATACCAATTGCACTTGCAAACAACATTGAGGCAATTGCAAGTACTGCGGTGTTCGGGATTGTTTCTAATAATATGTCCGAGACTTTTTTTTGCGATTGATAAGATCTTCTTAAATAAGGTGCTTTTAGTACTAAGACGCGACTACTAGAAACTGGAAATAATGAGAAGTAATTATATTTTACTTTTTCTGTAGAATCGTTTTTGTTGATAGAAATTGGAGAAACATCATTAATGTATAACAAAAACTGAATGTGTTTGGGTTTATCTAATCCGAACTCCTTACGTACTGCTTCTAGCGAAGCCACATCTGTGCGTTGCCCTTGAGTCATTCGTGCTGCATCGCCTGGTAATACAGCGAATAGCATGAAAACAATAGACACTACACCCATCATCACTAATAATCCGTAAAGAGATTTCCGAATGAAATATTGAAACATTAGTTTTTCAATTGTTTTATCAATTCGTTGTAACTTGGCAATCCTCTAAACGACCACTTACCTTCTATTACACCGTTGTGTACAAGTAAAACACCTGGATTAGCTCTCACCATCGTTTTTAAAGTAGTAGCATCGCAATAATAAAATGGAAATGCAACATTTTTTTCGTGACGGAAATTTTCAGTAGCAATATCATTCGAAGAAGTTAATCCGATGGTTCTAATTTTTAGATTTTTTGTAAGCTCATTCGCAAGTGCATTTATTTTATCGTACGCTCCAGCATTTGCTTTTTCTAAATCGTAAGAAACAACCCAAAGCACATAGTCTGGGTGATTAATAATATCTTCTGAATAATCATTTCCATCTGCATCAGAAATTCTTAAATCTTTTATTTTAGGATGATACCCTTCTTTAATTAAAATATTATCAGTACGCACCCATTTCCAAGTACTATCCTCCCAAGGATAATCTTTCAACGTAAATGCTTGTTCCTTCCCATCTTTCGCATAAATCATTTTTGTTTCAAAAGAATCTTTAGGAGCACCCTCTGGGAATTTCATTAACTCTGGAATATTATTTCCAACTTTATAAGGTAAAAAATCTACCGTTGGTAAAAACATCACACTATAAATTCCAATACAGATAGTTACAACATATGCTAAAATTACATACGTCATTTGTTTCGTAAAACTTAAACTCGATTGTATTTTTTTTCTATTGATAAAAATAATAGCGATAAAAAACATCAACACTACATCTTTAGAAAAACTCTGCCAAGGTGTTAATTTTATAGCATCTCCAAAGCAACCACAATCTGTAACTTTATTGGTAACCGCTGAATATCCAGTTAACCAAGTGAAGAAAATAATCATTAATAACAATACCCAGGCTAACTGTTTTTGCATAATGCCGAGTAGTAAGGCAATACCCAACACTACTTCTACAGCACAAATAATTACCGAAAGAGATAAGGCATAATGACTCAACCAATCCATTCCGAAAATCACAAAATATTCTTCTAGCTTTATAGAAAAACCAATAGGGTCGTTTAATTTTATTAATCCTGAGATAATAAATAAAATTCCAACTAGATATCTGCTAAGTTTTACCATAG
>CALRIM020000065.1:0-15911 GCA_943360385.1 Rhizobium sp. Q54
TTAATTCACTTTTACTCAATACTCACTACTCAATACCCACTACTCACTACTCTAAATGAATTTCCTTATAAATCCAAAGTACTTAAACGGTGGGTACTTAAATGGAATATCAATCCATGTTGGGGTGCTGATGATAGCACGTTGATTACTAAATGCGAGGAAACTTCCTTTACCATGATACTTTCCCTGTCCGCTATTCCCTACTCCACCGAATGGTAAATTATGATTTGCAATGTGCATCAATGTATCGTTTATACAGCCTCCTCCAGATGAAGTGTTTTGTAAAACATATTTTGCCTTTTCGTTATTTCCGAAAAAATAAAATGCTAGTGGTTTTTCGTTTTTGTTGATGTGGTCGAGTGCTTCATTTATGTTGTTAAAAGAAATTACTGGTAATATCGGCCCAAATATTTCTTCTTTCATAATCGGTGAATTAAAATCAACATTATCGATTACCGTTGGGGAAATATATTTCTCTTGCTCATTGGTTTCTCCTCCGAAACGAATGTTAGCATTTTCTAAATAAGATGTTAATCGTTTAAATGCATTTTTATTTACGATGCGAGGATAGAATTTATTTTGATGAACACTTTCTCCATACAGTTTATTCACGGCTTGCTTCATTTTATGAATCAATTCTTCTTTCACGCTTTCGTGCACAAATACATAGTCGGGCGCAATACAAGTTTGACCAGCATTGATGCATTTACCCCACATTATTCGTTTGGCGGCAATATCTAAGTTAGCATCGGCATCAACAATACAAGGGCTCTTGCCACCTAATTCTAAAATTACAGGTGTTAAATGTTGTGCCGCGGATGCCATTACTACTTTACCTAGAGCTGGACTACCAGTAAAAAAGATGACATCGGTTTTTTGTTCAAGTAAAATGGTGTTTACTTCTCTGTCGCCTTGTACTACACTTATGTATTTTTCATCAAAAATTTCCGATAAAATTTCTTCTACAACTTTCGCAACCGAAGGTGTGTAGGGAGAAGGCTTTACAATTGCGCAGCACCCTGCTGATATGACTCCTATTAATGGATTTATAACCAGTTGAAACGGATAATTCCAAGGCGCTATTATTAGAGCTAATCCCAACGGTTCAAAAATTAGTTGGCTTGAAGAAGGTAATAAATGAAGGGGTGTTGAAACTTTTTGTGGTTCTGACCAGTGTTTAATATTTTTAAGATGATGATCTATTTCAGTAAGTACGATACTAATTTCGGTAAGATAGGCTTCTTCAAAAGATTTATGCAAATCGGCGAATAAAGCTTCTGCAATTTTAGTTTCATTTTTCTGAATAGCAGACTTTAGTCTTTTTAAACTATCTATTCTAAAATCAATAGACTTTGTATGCTGTTCATAAAAAAATATACGATGCGAATTAACAAGAGATTCTATCTTTTCTTTTGAAGTATTTATCATATTACTCAACCAAAAAACTGTAAGTACAATAGCAAACCTGCTGCAACTGTCATTATTATTAACGCAATAAAACCTAATATGTTTGTGGTTCTACTGTTAGTATATTCACCCATTATTTTTTTATTGTTTGAAATATGGAGGATAATGGCAATAAGTACGGGAGCTGTTATGCCATAGCAAATGGCTGTATATATAAGGGCTTTAATAGGAGAAATCCCAACATAGTTTAACGATAAACCAATGATTAAGGAGATGGCAATAATTACATAAAAACCTCGAGCTTCGTGGAATTTCTTATCTAAGCCTTGCTCCCAACCGAATGTTTCTGCAAAAATATAAGAAAGCGATCCACTCAATACTGGTATAGCAATTAAACCAGTACCAATAATTCCAACGGCAAATAATAGGTAAGCCAAATTACCTGCCAAAGGTTTAAGAGCCATCGCCGCTTGTTCTACAGTATCTATTTGATGAACTCCACCTTTGTACAAAACTGTTCCTGTAGTTAGTATAATAAAATACATAATGAAACCCGAAAAAGTCATTCCGAAATCTACATCCTGACGCATTTCATGAATTATTTTTTTATTCACCACCAAGTGCTTCTTCTTGTTTTTCATCTCTTCTACTTCTACAGACGCTTGCCAAAAAAACAAATAAGGAGATATTGTAGTTCCTAAAATTCCAACTAAAATGGCAATAAAATCTTTATCAAATTTTATAGTAGGAATAAAAGTAGAGCTAAGTATTTCCTTAAAATTTTGTTGATATAAAAAAGGAACAATAAAATAAACTAGCATTACAATACATAAGTATTTTAAAATCGAAGCTATTTTTAAATAGGGTAAATAAATAATTAATCCTAAAAGTAAAATGGTAAAAAAAACACTGAAGAATGTAGCATCAATAGAAGGAAATAACAAGTTACCTACTGCACCCATTCCAGCAATGTCGGCACCAATATTCATTATTATTGCTGGGAAACTGAACACCAACATGAGGTACAAAATTGGCTTCGGATAATGTTTTTTTAGTGTACCCGTTAAGCCTTGTGAGGTTACCAATCCTATACGAGCACACATTTGTTGAATAGCAGCCATCAATGGAAACGCCAGTATGGATGTCCATAATGTAGATAAGCCATACGCCGCCCCTGCTTGAGAATAGGTTGCTATTCCAGAAGGATCGTCGTCGCTCGCTCCAGTTACTAAACCAGGACCGAGTACTTTCCAGAAACGTTTGAGTTTTGTAGATAATTTTGCTTTCATAGACTCATAAATGGTGAGTTGTGAATTATGTAATAGGTATTATGTATTAAGAATTAGGTACAATTTACAACTAACAATTCACAATCCCAGTAGCTATCTTGAATAATTCACAATTGATTGGGAGAACTCTACTATCGCATCTTCAGTACTAATTATGGGTCGATAACCCAACAATCTTTCAGCTTTCTCGATGTTCATGGTAAACGACTTTGCTAAAATACCAACGCTATAATTTGTAAGAACAGGTTCTTTATGGTCAGTTAATTTGGCTTTAAGTTCTAATACTTCCGAAATAGTTCTGGCTAAAAAATAAGGTATACGTTTTTGAATTTTAGGATGACCTATTAATACCAATAAATTATTGATGGTATCCCAAAGGTTTACAGGTGCGCCATTGCTAATGTTATAAATTTGATTGATGCCTTGGGGTCCTACAAAAAGCGATAGTTCTATGGCATGCGCTACATTGGCAAGGGAAGTTAGGTCGACGATGTTTTTACCATCGCCAATAATTTTCAGTTTACCTTCTGTGTGTGCTCGAATCATGCGAGGCATTATAACCATATCGCCTCTACCAATTAATGACCTAGGGCGTAGAATAACATAGGGTATTGAAGATCGTTGTAATTCTTGTTCCGCTAGCAATTTAGTAATGGCATAGGCATTTACCAATTTATTAGGTAAAGGGTCTTCTTCAGAAATATTAAATCTGTTTTTATAATTAAAATAAATACTCGGAGTAGAAATAAATACAAAACGTTTAATGTTATATTTTTCTGCTGCGGAAATTAAATAGTGGGTAGTTAACAAATTTGCGCGTTCGAAATCTGTATAAGTCCCCCAAGGAGAAGAAAGTGCTGCTGCATGAATAATGCAATCCACTTGCTGAACCAATTCATCTACAAATTTTTCATTTTCCAGAGAACCTAATGTATATTGAACTTTCGGATAATTAACCACTAAATTTGGTCTGATAGTTCTACCCGTCGCAATAATTTTCTCGACAAGTGGATTTTCCACTAATTTCTCTAGCGTTCGGAAACCAAGTCCGCCTGTGGCACCTGTGAGGAGGATTTTCATTTGAAAATTAAAATAAGTCGAAAGCTAAAAATTACTAGAAAATGTATGATTGGTATAAATCTAGTATAATAAAAATGATAGATCTCCATCTTAGTCAATATCTATTTTTCAAACTAACGCTATACTATCCAGTCACAAAAATATTTAAAAAAATAATAGATGAGGATACCCCAATTAGGATCTGATTTAAAAAAACCAACTATAAAAAAAATACTATTTGATAGTTAATTTATCAACTAAAAATTGGGTCAATTTTGTAAAGTTTGTTTCTGTTTCTGATGACAATTTAACACACTTACTATTAATTAACAATTCTTGAAGAGCCAAATTAAATTTCTTCTTATTAAACTCTAGATCCTCACAGTATACATTCTTTTGAATATTTAAGGCATCACCATTTTCAAATAATGCTTCAATTTCTTTCCCTTTCCACTTAACATCAATATCAGATAAAATAAAAACTCTGTCCTTTAATATCAAACCATATTTTTCTAAATATCTATTTTTTTCTTTTATACCCGCTTTATCACCATCAAGCAATAAAACAAAATCTTTCCCCCATGAATAATATAATTGAATTAGGGTGTCTAATGATCCTGAGCTCATACCTGGTGCAAAATTTATTTGTTCATTTTCTTTAATCACTTTATTAAAGTAATTTAATGTATAAAAATCATTTTTTCCCTCTAACATTATAATATTAGGCAAATTCTCAAGATTACTTGGCTTATACTCTAAAACATCTAGAATTGGTTGAAAATAATTTACCTGACTTGGGTTATTTGCTATAAACTCTCTATACCTTAATACAGAAATATCGGTCATAAATAAATTATAATCATTATCTTCATCATAGTTTAATGCATTATTTTTAACTATATAGGTAGACTCTAATAGGTGCGGATTAATCAAATGGTGACTATGCGTAGAGTACATAACAAACGCGTTTGTATTTGTTGTAAGCTCACTAAAAGCCTCTAAGAGTCTTTGCTGCCCTGTCTGATGAAGATTAGAAGCCGGTTCATCAAATAAGAAAACTAGATTTTTTTTCCCATCCCTAAAAATCCTAAACTGAGTAAAAAGTAAATAAGTAAAAAACCATCTAAAACCCAGACTTCTTTCCCTAATATAATACTCATCATCTCCACTTTTTAATTTAATTTCTAAATAAATTTCTCCAAGATTAGTACTTTTTGGATACTTAACCGCAATTTCCTTGTTTTCTAATAATTTACTAAAAACATTTAGTTTATTATTTGTTAGAAAACGGGTTACTTGACCGCTCATTTTATTCACTACTGCCTCTGTAGAATCTATATCCTTGGATTGGCCTGATTTGATTCTCTTTACAATATGATCTTTAATTAATAGGTTCGTATCTATTGATGATAATATATCCTGTATTACATTTCGGTAAAATATTTGTTCTTTTGATTCGTCATTTTTTTCTTCAAGCAATATTTGATCAGGGAAGTCAAATAAAAAATTAGGATAATAAATTATTACTGGTAATAATTTTTCCTTAATAAAATTTGCAAGTTCATTCCAGTGTTTTTTGTCAAAATCAATAAGTGTTTTACTCACCAATTTACCATCAATTCTTTTTTTTACATTAGCTAAAGTTGAACTCCATAATCTATCTTTACTTACATAATTAGAATCTTTAAAATTAAGTTTGACAGTAATTTCAATACTATCTGGAATATTTGAAACTATATAATCTTTTTCAGTTAAGAATTTTCTAATCTCATCCTTATCATTTTTTTCTAATATAACAATGGAAACAATTGATATTGAGTCACTAAATAAACTTTTCTTGCTTTTGGGAATTAATTCATGAACATCATCAACTATTGATTTTGTTATAGATAATTCCTTTTCATCCTTAACGTTATCATAGAAAAAACCAAGTGCTTCCAGAATTGTTGTTTTTCCACTTTCGTTCAACCCAACTAAAGTAAATATTTTAGACGAAGGAGTTCTGTTATCTAATTCAAATTTTAAATACTGAATACCTTTAAAGTTACGAATTTTAAACTCCTTATATTTCATAAGTTATAATATTTTAATAAAAAAATCAAATACAATTTAAATAGTATATAAAGTATAAAAGGTATAAAAAAATTAATCCTCGAGAAAACTTGAAATAATTCTTAGTCTTTCTTTAATATTTGAAACATCGTTAGTTCCATACTGACTTAGTCTATCATATTCTAGCAAATCGAAATCAGCTGTCTCATACTGATTTTCTGCTGTTATTCTGTTTTGTTTAACTAGTTCATCAAATTTGAATAATTTGTTCCTAGTAATATTAACATTTAGATCTATACTACCTTTAAAAAGCAAATAATACACTACCATACTACCCTGGGTTCTTAACAAATAATCCTGATCTATAAAAATTGTATTCATATAATCCAACACCTTAATAACATTACTCTTATATCTTTTTACTTTTTCTCCTTCACCAGTCTTATAATTTCTTGCCATTGCATCTAAATAGACCTTTTTAGTATCTATTAATTTACCATAATCATCATTTGAAGACTCTACCAATAATAATCTAGCTGCGACCTCATAATGTTGATATCTATTATTAGGGTATTTAACTTTCCTTGAAAAAAATGAATGCTGCGAAATTTCTCTAATTGCATTTACCATATCACCCCCAAAAGCATTTCTCTTTTCCGCTGAATTTAAAGGAACTGCTTCATTTAATCTAGAAAACATATCCTCTATTAAGTCAAAATCATCTGTTGCAACACCAACTATTGGCAATACAAATGAATCGAACTTAATTTTCATTTTAGGATATTCCTGAGCAATATCATTATAATTTAAACCTGCCAATTTTATACTCTCATCATCTTGATATTCAAAATCATCTGACAATTTAAATTTACCTTCAATAAAAGCCCATATAGTTTCTAATCTTTGCTTACCATCAATTATGGCATAGGATTTCCCACTTTTACTTTTATCTTCCCTATTATATTGATGGAAATAAATTTTAGGGATATCATAATTATTCAAAATTGAATCAATTAATAATTGTTTCTTTTCTGGTGTCCAAACGCCACCATTTCTTTGATAAATTGGATCAACAACTATTTCATCCTTTTCTGAATATATTCTCAAAATAGTAGAGTGTTGAATTGGATATGTCTCAATATAACTCATTTTATTCTCTTTTTTAAAATATCACCAATACTAGAAATTTCAGGAAATAAAGAAAACTTATTCACACTTAATAATTCAAGCTCTTTCCTTAGTTTTTGTTTTGAAATGGATGGAATAGAATATTTTATAATTTCATTATTTTGACAAAAATGCTCTATTGGATTTTTATCTAAATGATGAATTGTAAATACACCTAATTGTGCTTGGATTCTAGCATTATTTCTTGTAGCTATTGTAGCTACTGGGGAAAATGCTATCATTCTATTTGAATTCATATTATTAATATCATAATTTCTTAAATATTCGTCATCAAAGGATGGAATATAATTTTTTTCTTCAGAAGAAATTTTAGCGATTTTATTTAATTCAATTGGTTTTAATAACCATAACGCACCATCAATATCATCAAAACTTTCATCTTCAATTGCAAAATAAAGTGCTGTCAATGGGCTTTCAGACCAATCTAATAATCTCGTAGGAACTCCATAATGTTGCATTAAAAACAACCAATCAAAATTATCCTTGGGAGAAGTCTCTAAAAGCAATGAAGCAGATTGTTTAAATCTTGTCAATAAATTACTTTCTGAAGGACCAAGAGTAAATCTAAATATCCCAGGACACAATTTCCAATTAAAATCAAATTGCCCCCTAAACCAAATATCTTCGTCGTAACTTCCCAAATCGTCAACTAGATTTTTCAAAAGTTCACTAATACTATTTATTTCTTTCACCATTTTTATTAAATAACAAACTAAAATAGACCCCAAACAATTATTTAACTAAATTAACCCAATAAAACCAATCATCAAATACTATAAATGTAGTATGTCAAAAGGACAGAAAAACAGGTTTAAAAGTGCTAGAAGAAGAAAATATGGAAATTGAAAAGGAATAAAGAAATTTTTGGAGGATAAGAAAAAGAGTAACTAGTACATTAGAATTTGTACTAGTTACTTTAAAGGAGGTAAAGGGTTAGTTAAAAAACGAAACCTCTCCAGTAGCAATATCATGTATACCGCCAACGATTCCGATTTCTTTGTTTTCTATCATTTCCTTTAAAATTGGACTGCGTTCCATGATTGATTTTACGGTACGTTTTACATTTAATTGTGCAACGTTTTCTACGAAAACCGCATTGCTCGAATTTCTATTTTCGGTAGTAGTAGTTTCCTCATCCACCGCTGGGCGAATCTTTGTTAACAATGCAGTAAGGTTACCCATTTCTACGTGATCACATGCACCTTTAACTGCACCGCATTTAGTATGACCAAGTACAATAATTATCTTTGCGCCTGCCACTTTGCAACCAAATTCCATACTGCCTAAAATATCTTCGTTTAAAATATTTCCAGCAATTCGTACACTGAATACATCTCCCAATCCTTGGTCGAAAATTAATTCCGCGGAAGTGCGACTATCAATGCAACTCAAAATAACTGCAAAAGGATGTTGACCATCTGAAGTTTCGTTTGCTTGTTGCAATAAATTTCTGTTCACTTTTAAATTGCTAACAAATCTCTTGTTACCATCTTTTAATAATTCCAATGCCATACTTGGTGTAATGGCTTCTTGCATTTCTTTTGTTAATGTTTTCATACTTCTTAGGGTTTTTTATTAGTTTATAATTGATAAAATTTTTCTATTGTAAATGGTGAAGGAATTTCCTTTTCTTTTAATAATTGTTTGATATTTATTTCGATTGTTCTAGCAATTGCAGTTACCGCGGTATCGGTTGGTCTATTTTCAAACGGGTCTTGCATATGCGTTGCCGATTTTTCTAAAAGAAAAAATGCGGATGAGATGAGGAGCAATAATGGAATTTCAAACCACCCTCCTACTTCATTTAAGGATATCGATAAGGTAACTACAAACAGATAAATAATGGCATGTAAAAACAATCGATAGGTTACAGGAAAAACCGTTGTTTTTATTCGTTCTGATTTTCCTTGAGCGTCGCATAACCGAACCAAGGTGTTATCTAGTTGAACCTGCGTGAAAACATCAATTAAATTATTCTCTTTTAAATATTTAATATCTATACTATGTAATTGAAGGAGTGCTAGTGCTTTATTATTGTGCTGCTTTATATCATTCATTTCTTCTGAAGAAATAAAGGAGTCTAAATTATCGGTGGGATTTAATCCTCGGAGCGATTGCCCCAATGCATAACACCAAGCAATTTGCCTAAATGCAATTTTTCTTATCCGTTCTTCATTTCCTTTTGGAATAAAGCCTTGTAATTGCAGCACAAAACTACGAGAATCGTTCACTATACTTCCCCAAACTTTACGAGCTTCCCACCATCTATCATACGATTGGCTTAGTTTAAAGGATAGCAAAATGGAAATGGCTGTACCAATAAAGGCTGGTATAGTTAAGGGCATTTCGGGCAGCAAATTGGCATACCTATTCGTAATAAAAAGCACCGCTAGCGATAATATAAGTACATACACAAAGTCGTACTTCACCTTATTTACGATGTACAGGGGTGGTATTCTTTTGTTGAGTAACATATCTTTTTCTGTTTAGTTCGGACAAAGATAGTAAAGGTTTATTAAATAATAGTAATACTATCATAAATAATTGTAAAAATATTTTTCGTAGTTTTGGGGCAAATGAAGCTACAATTACAAATTAAGATGAATGAGGCCCTATTCCTCCGCAATCCAGAAAGTTCGGAATTGGGCAAAAACATACTAAAACATAGCATTCAGCTAATCTCTAAGACCGGTTTTGAAGCGTTTACCTTTAAAAAACTCGCTGAAGATATTGGCACAACAGAGGCTGGAATTTATCGATACTTCGAAAACAAGCATAAATTATTGGTTTACCTTACCGCATGGTATTGGGGTTGGTTAGAATTTCAAATTAGCTATCATACTAATAACATCGAAGAGCCAAACATCAAACTAAAAAAAGTAATAAAGCTATTGGCTACCGCTGTAGAAGACGATGAACAAACCAGTTATATTAACGAGCATTTATTACATCAAATAATTATTGCCGAAGGTTCTAAAGCATACCTAACCAAACAAGTAAGCGAAGATAATAAGCAACAATTTTTTAAACCCTATAAGGATCTCTGTGCACTTGTAGGAACCATGATTACGGAATGCAATCCAAAATATAAATATCCAAAATCATTGGCTTCAACCATTATAGAAATGGCTCATTTTCAAAATTACTTTATGAAAAATTTACCATCACTTACAGACTTTGGAAAATCGAAAGAAGAAACAGAAGTGGCGGAGTTCTTGGTGGATTTGGTGTTTGCAAGACTTAAGAAGAATTAGCCAATTAGCTAATGTGCCAATGTGCCAATTGGTAGGAATACATTAGACGTAAATCAATGTGCCAATTAGCCAATGTGCCAATTAGCAGGAAATAAGTAGGATGAAAGACGAAGGACTATGGACGAAGGACGTAAGACGAAGAACGTTGGACGATGGACGTAAGACGGTGGACGTAGAATGCACTAAGCTGCATCACATTGTTTAATTGCTTGAAGCTCTTTTTTCTTTTCCACCTTTTCAACTTCGATATCAAAATCGTTTTGTAATCCTAGCCAAAATTTTGCTGAATTTCCAAAATATATAGATAACCTTAATGCCGTATCGGCGGTAATTCTCCTATTTCCATTAATGATAGAAGATATTCTTGTTTGTGGTATACCAATATCCTTAGAAAGTTTGTAAGCACTAATCTCCAAAGGCAATAAGAATTCCTTCAATAATATTTCTCCTGGATGAATATTTTTTATTTTTTTCATGTTGAAATTATTAGTGATAATCAATTATTTCTACTTCCTCTGCAATTCCATTGTTCCACTTAAATATAATTCGCCATCTATTATTAATTCTAATGGAATAAAATTCTTTATAGTTCCCTTTCAATTTCTCTAGTTTGTTTGAAGGTGGAATTTGTAAATCGATGATGTTTTGGGAACTATTTAACATTCTTAATTTCCTCCTTGCATTTTCTTGAACATCGATTGATAAACTACCAACTCTCTCTCCTTCCCAAATCTTCTTAGTTACCTTATCACCAAATGATAATATCATAATCCCGCCTCACGTTACTAACGCCAAAGGTAAGTAAAAAAAGTGAAAGAAGATAATCCATTAGGTAATCTGTCATTGGACCTAAATCAATGTGCCAATTAGCCAATGTGCCAATTGGTAGGAAATAAGTAGGATGAAAGACGAATTACGATGGACTATGGACGATGGACTATGGACGAAGGACGTTGGACGTAAGACGATGGACGTAAGACGATGGACGTTGGACGATGGACGATGGACGATGGACGTAAGACGATGGACGACTTAAAGTGCTGAGCCTTGCTTGATTCCTCTTTCCATAAACACTCGATCAATTTGTTGTTGCATTACGGCCTTTTTCATTCCCCAGTTTGGAGCAATCAACATGTCTTGATCTGAAAGTCCGAAGAGGCGTTGAATAATAATATCATCGCGCAGAAGTGGAATAAATTTGCAAAGGAAATCGGTGTATTCTTCGAGTGAAAATAATTTGAATGGGTTACGTTTGTACATCACTCCCATGATGGATCCCTCCACAATATGTAGATGGTGAAGCTTCACATATTTTATGGTTTTATTTTTATTAATAACGTCGGCATATTTCAACATCATTTCTTCTGTTTCCCAAGGGAAACCAAAAATGGTGTGTACACAAGCCTCTACTGGTGAATCTTTAAATAATGCTAACGCATTTTCTAAATCTTCGTGTGTACATCCTCTATTAATTTTTGCTAATGTTTCGTTGTAAATAGATTCCATGCCCATCTCAATATCTACGTCAAATCTATCGGTATAGCTTTCCAATAACTTTACTTTTTCGGCATCAATACAGTCC
This sequence comes from Rhizobium sp. Q54, assembly GCA_943360385.1. Classification (GTDB taxonomy): domain Bacteria; phylum Bacteroidota; class Bacteroidia; order Sphingobacteriales; family Sphingobacteriaceae; genus CAJBVG01. The sequence continues at coordinate 11,832 of CALRIM020000065.1, forward strand.
GGACGAGTACCAATAGAAAGTCCAACAATATCTTCTGTATAATAGCTCAACGCTTCATCATACATCGATTTTAAATAGTGCGTAGGCGCATAAGTATTTGTATTTGGCTGAAAGTACACTATAATTTTATCGGCCTTATAACTCGCCTTTGCTTGTTTCACCCCTATTTCCATTTGCTCTGCAATAGTTGGTTGCTTACGTGCTGTTTCTGGTGTAAAGGAATCTACATTACAATACGTACAACCTCCATACCCTTTAGAGCCGTCTCTATTTGGGCATGTAAACCCACCATCTACAATAACCTTGTAAATTCTTTGCCCTTTATACTTCTCACGAAGGTGTTCACTGTAGGAATTGTAGCCGCGCATTTTTAATTGTGAGTTGTGAATTATAAATTGTTATTGGGTTATTGGTTATTGGTTATTGGGTTATTTAGTTATTGATTATTTAGACCTAAAAAAAAGAACAGTATAACTTAATAACTTAGTAACTTAATAACTTAATAACATAGTAACTTAATAACTTAATAACATAGTAACTTAATAACCTATTTCTTTTTTCCTAAATCAAACGAATCTCTGTAGGTCAAAAACAAACTATTCGAAAACTCGAAACTTGGATCATCTAAATCAATATAGGGTTCTAGTCTAGCGGAAATAGTAAAGTTTTTGCTGATTTCGTAATCAGATATCAATCTAAAAAACAATAGACTGCGTGATGTTTGATAATATCCTACATTATTTATTTGATCACTTACCGAACTATACAAAGGTGCTCCATGAACTGCATAAAAATTATCAGCTTTCCAATAGGTAGTACTTACAGATGTATGTCCGAATTTCCAACCTAAATTTGCCATTATACCGTATCCATTTTTTGTTGGATAAATTTTGGTAAACGAAAAATCATTAAAGGTCATCAATTGAGCATCCGCAAATAAATAATGATGTGGTTTATTATTATAATGGTATTTAAATTCTGCGCCAATGGCTGTGTTTAATAGCGTTTGCAAAGGTCTATCTGGTGTATCAATTTGTCCACCTTTGTGGTATGCTAGAAAAGAAAAAGGAATGTTTACTTCTAATTTATCTCCTTTTTTGATATTCCAATCGCCATGGAATCCTCCAGAAATTTGTTCTTGCACTGGAGAGATTTTGTAAATCATGTTCTCCCAATTTATCCAAGCATCAAAATGCAAAGTAGAATCATCGTATATAAATTGATTCCCAAATTCTAAATGATTAGTAATAATTCGATCGTAATTATAAATAGCTTCGGGTAAATGATGTGACGCATTTCCTTTCAATTGCCCTGCTATTATTTGCCATTTCCCAGGATGATAATTTATTCGAAAAGTTGTTTGGTTATCATATAATCCTCTTGCTCCATAATCTTTACGCAAATACAAACCACCTTCTAAACTTAAATTCTTTTGTGGGTTAAACGTAACTGTAGGCTGAAGTATAGTCCCGAAATAAGTGATACCATCGGCAAACTTATTGAAGTACTCATAATTGCGCATAAAGTTGTGATTGTACACATTTAACTGCCATTTCGAATCTGTAATAGAACTATTGTTTTCCAGTAGGGCGTTGTTTACCTGCGCCTTTGCAACAAAAGAAAATAGAAAAAGGGAAAGGGTCAGTTTTAGTACTTTCATTGTGCGAAGATAACAATTTGAACAATGTGCCAATATGCCAATTTGAACAATATGCCAATTTGAACCCTCCCTTCGGCTACGCTCAGGGACCGTCACATCGTTCAAATTGTCTAATGTCCTGTGTCTAGTATCTATATTCTTTCACGGTATCAATAGCAAACTTCACATTATCAAAAGGGATATCCGGCATAATACCATGTCCTAGGTTGAAAATAAAGCCTTCCGTTCCTTGCATACGATCGAATAACTTGTGAATACGTTCTTTGATTACTTTTTTATCGGCATACAACACAAATGGATCTAAATTCCCTTGAACAGCAATACCTTTAGGTAAGCTATTTTTCATGTTCAATAAATCTGCATTCCAATCAATCGAAATTACATCGGGTTTTGCTTCTGCCATTAGTGGAGCAAACACAGAACTTCCTTTACAGAATGAAATAATAGGGATTCCTGATCTGTTTAATTTCGAAAGTATTTGTTTGTTGTAGTTATGAGAGAATTCTGTATAATCATCCCACGAAAGAGCTAATGCCCATGAGTCGAACAATTGCAATGCATTCACACCAGCGGCAATTTGCATGTTTAAATACATTACGGTTACGTCTGCAATTTTTTGCAATAATTTATGTGCTAATGCGGGTTGATTATGGATAAACAATTTTGTTTTCTTAAAATCTTTTGATGAACCACCTTCTATTAAATAACTCATTACGGTAAAGGGAGCTCCTGCAAAACCAATAAGGGGCTTACTTCCATTCAATCGTTGTTGAATTACTTTTATAGCGTCGGCAACATATTTTAATCTGTCTTCTGTTCCATCTACCAATAAAGCATCGATGTCTGCTTCGTTTTTAATTGGGTTTGCAAACAACGGACCAACACCTGCTTCAAAACTTAATTGACCACCCATCGCTTCAGCTGTAACTAATATATCTGAAAATAAAATCGCAGCATCTACATCCAACAAATCTATTGGCAACATCGTTACATCCGCCGCAATCTCTGGTGTTTTGCACATTTCTAAAAAGGAATATTTGTTTTTTATATCCCAGTATTCCTTCATAAATCTCCCCGCCTGACGCATCATCCACACTGGAGGGCGTTCTGTAATTTGTGAGTTTGCAGCTTTTAAAAATAAGTGTTCCACTTTTTATAGTATTGAGTATTGTGTAATGAGTATTATGTATTATGTATTATGAGCACACGAGCAAATGAACACTCGAGCACACGAACTAATCGGTGTATTTGTATCCCACTCCTCTTATCGAATGAAAATGTTTCGGGTTTTTAGAATCCGATTCGAAATATTTTCTAAACGATAAAATAAAATTATCAATGGTTCTGGTAGAAGGATAAACATCGTAATTCCATACTGTTTCCAGAATGGTTTCACGAGATACCGCTTCACCTTTTCTTTCTACTAAAAGTTTTAACAGCATCGTCTCTTTCTTAGTGAGTGCAATGGTTTCACCGCTATCTACTAGAATTTCGAAGTTGTTAAAATTAATTGTTTTATCTCCAATTTTATAAGAGTTTAATTGTTTATGATCATCTCCTTTTAAACTTCTTTTCACTAAAATACCTACACGTAAAATAAGTTCTTCGAGGTTGAACGGCTTGGTTAAATAATCATCGGCACCACGTTTTAATCCAGCTACTCTATCTTCTGAAGTATTTTTGGCTGTCAGGAATAATATTGGTACTTCAGTATTTTCTAAACGAATAGTTTCTGCTACTTTAAACCCATCTATTTCTGGCAACATTACATCTAAAATAACTAGGTTCAAGCGCTCTTCTTTAAAGAGTTTTAGCGCCTTCTTACCATCCGTTGCAGTAGTTACATGGTAACCTTCTAATTCTAAATTCAGTTTCAAGGCTTCGAGCAAATGCTCTTCGTCTTCTACTAATAAAATTCTGTAGTTGCTCATATTATAGGTGTTTAGAAAATTATTTCAAAGCAAGTTCCTTGCGGCAAATTGGCACTGATACGAATATTTGCATCATGGTTATTTACTACCTGTTGCACTATAAATAATCCGAGTCCAGTACCTTTAGTTTTACGAGTCATTTCATTTCCTAATCGGTAAAATTTATGAAATATTCTATGGTATTCTGACTCTGGAATTCCACAACCTTCATCGCAAATTCGCAGTAATATTTTGCCGTTTTTTTTCTTTAGGTCGATGAAAATACGTGTATTATCTTCTGAATATTTCACGGCATTTTCCATCAAATTATTAATCATAGACCCTAGTGAAAACCTATCTCCTACAAGCTCAATAGCATCTTCCACATCGTGTTGAATGCTTCGTTTACCTTGTACGTTTACTATTAATCGTTCAATTAAACCATAAACTAAATCACTAAAATCAAATTGTTCTTTCGGGAAAGTATAACTTCTATTTTCAATTTTACTT
>CALRIM020000066.1:0-15582 GCA_943360385.1 Rhizobium sp. Q54
GGAATATGAGCCATCATATGTAGATGAAGAATTTGTTAAATTATTATCAACTTATAGTAGCGAAGACCATTTGCAATTAGTATCGCAGATTAAATCTATGGTAAAGGAGTACGTTAGTAATAATTCTATCTACGAAACCCTCGATTAAAACTTCAGAAGTTCTGAAATTCAGAATTTCTGTTTATATTTAAAAATGCGCTTATTCCTTTTCTCATTCTGGTACTTACCCGATAATCGTACCGCTGTTAATCGTATTAAGTATTTTAAGAAAACTTTTCTTAATGCAAATACCGATGTACAATTAATTTATTGCGATGATAATTCCAGCGAAGATTATATAAATGAAGACTCTTTATATAAAGTACCTCATACACATAGATTTTATAAAATATCTAACTTTCTATTACGTAAGAATTGGCTGTTTTTATATAAAATAGTGCATTTTTTTTATTTGATTTCTAGCAAAAGGGATGTGTATGATTTTTATAGAAATTATAGAGCAATAGAATCAACAAAGGCCTATAACATAGGGAAAAATGATGTAGTTATTACCTCCGCTCCACCATATTCTGCACTAAACGTTGGATATTATTTAAAACAAAAATATGGATGCAAATGGATCATTGATTACAGAGACCCATGGACTTTAGGTTACCCCACTTTAGCCTTTAGTGTATTTGCAGACAAACTTCGTAAACTTATTCAACGAAAGGAAGAATTGAAATTTTTGGAGACAGCTGATTATATTATTACGGTATCCGAAAGTTTAAAAAAAACTTTCCCCAAAAAATTCCAACATAAAATTGAAATAATTCCAAATGGTGCGAATACAGATGAAATGGAATTGTCGAAAATCAATGCTACACCAAGTACTTTCTCGATTGTTTATGCAGGTACTATACATTCGCAGCAACTAGACAATACCTTTTTTTTCTCAACTGTTCAGAAATTCATACTAGAGCAAAATATTGAACCCTCTGATTTTAAAATTCATTTTATTGGTGCATCTGATTCCTCTGAGTTAAAATCTATCATCAGTAGCTTGGGCCTACAAAATTTTGTGAATATTACAGATAGAATAGTATTGCCAGAATTATATAATTACATGTATCAAGCTTCTATGTTTTTGCATTTAAAATATGGAGATAGAGATAAGATCATTACATCAAAACAATATGATTACCTTGCTATGCAAAAACCAATTCTGTTGCCAGAATCGGATAATGGGGATATTGAAGAGAGTATTATAAATAATAATGCGGGCTTTGTTTGTAGAAATAAAGAGGAATTATATTTCATATTACAAGAAGAATATTCTAAATTTAGAAATAATGCTGATGTCAGGATTTACAGAGATGATTTATTTATAAATGGGTTAAGTAGAAATGCTGCATCTAAGAAACTGTTAGATTTAGTATATTCGGACTTATATTCTAATGAGTTAATAAAGCAAACTATAGAAGAAATTATACCCCAAGTAACAAATGGAACCGTTTAAATTATTTTTATTAGTTTTTACCTCATTTAGTTTTGTTTGGTTTGCTATTCCTACTTTAATAAAGGTTGCCCACAATGGAAACTTTTTCGATTCTCCAGACCAAGTACGTAAGATTCATGTAAACGATACTCCCAATATTGGGGGAGTAGCTATTTTCTTTGGATTCTTATTTGCTTGTATTTTATTTCTGAAAGCTACAGCGATTGAGTACGGAAATTTTTTACTCGGGGCTAGCATGATCATTTTCTCTATGGGTATAAGAGATGATATGTTAGGATTAAACGCGTATGTTAAAATTGGATTGCAATTAATAGCTGCGTTTTTAGTTGTTTATTTTGGCAATGTGCACATCGATAGTTTTTTCGGGTTATTCGGCATATTCGAATTACCATATATTATCTCCATTCTCTTTTCAATTTTTATTATAATAGTAATTACTAATTCTATAAATCTTATTGATGGAGTAGATGGACTCGCAGGATCTATCGGAATTGTAATTACCACTGCTTATGGATTTTTGTTTTTCGAAATGAATGAATTGGGCTGGGCCCGTATTTCATTTGCACTTTGTGGTGCATTATTAGGGTTTATTAGATTTAATATCTCTCCAGCTAAAATATTTATGGGAGATACTGGTGCCTATATTATAGGATTTATTCTAGCTATTTTAACTATTCAGTTTATAGAACTTAATAAATTCGACGCTTTGTTAAATAATAACCCTTTTGTAAAATCATCACCTGCTGTTGGAATTGGATTTATGTTTGTTCCGTTATTTGATACTCTAAGGGTATTCATGATTAGAATTTCAAAGGGGCTATCTCCCTTCTATGCAGATCGCAGGCATATGCACCATTTTTTATTAGATAGAGGTTGGACACAACGTCAAGTTAGTTTTTTCCTTGCGGGAATGTCTTTGTTTTTTATTTTATTGTGTTTAGCATTTCAAAATATTGGTAGCTTTTATTTAATAGGATCACTAACTTTGGTTGGAGTTGCAATTCATATTTTCATGAAAATTTTTCAAAAAAGCAGCCTTGAAAACTAATTTAATATTTTTCTATTTTTTATTTTCTATTTTATTGTTGAGCGTAAGCTCCAGTAATGCACAATTTGAACCTATACATCACTATAATAACCCAAAAAACACTTGGTATAATGATGTTCAGTACCCACATTCTGCATTACAACCTGTTTATTCAGAAGATACTTCTGTTTATCAAAGAAGCAATCGTAAATATTGGTTCAGTAGAAAACTTTTCGATGAAAATATGGTCTATAAAAAAACAAAGGATGCTACTTTGTTTTTAAATTTCATGTCGGATTTTTATATTGGTAAAGAAAGCTCTAACACACTTTGGACAAATACTCGCGCTATACAAATTGACGGGAAAGTAAAATCTAGTTTTAGTTTCGATTTCAATTTATATGAAACTCAAACTCGTTTACCTTCCTTTATGGATACCTTAAGTGTTGAATTGAAATCTATACCTGGGCAAGGTTGGCATGAAATTGTAACGAAACAAGGCACTGTTTATGATTACACTTATTCAACAGCACACATCGCTTATCATACTGGAAATTTCACTTTTCAATTAGCACACGATAAATTATTTATAGGTGATGGTTATCGCTCGATGCTTTTATCGGATGTGTCTATTCCTTATCCATATTTTAAAGCTACTTACGAATCGAAGAGACTACAATACTCTTCAATTTATATGCAGTTTATAGATCAGTTTGCCCCGCAATTATCTTCTGAACTTGGCTTTCAGAAAAAATGGTCAGTTATACATTACTTAGATTGGAACATTTCTAAGAAATGGACTTTAGGTCTGTTTGATGCAGTGATATGGCAAGATGCCGACTCATCTGGTAAAAGGGGATTTGAAGCTTCCTATACTAATCCTATTATCTTTTTGCGTGCTGCAGAATACGCGACTAATTCTACAGATAATGCAATTTTAGGAATTAATCTTAAGTATCAAATTAATAATAATACAAAGGTTTATTCGCAATTGGCTCTGGATGAACTAAAAATTGATGAATATTTTGCAAATAAAGGTTGGTGGGCAAATAAATTTGGTTTGCAATTAGGAGTAAGAGCGAAGAATATTTTAGGGCTAGAGAATTTAAATGGATTTACAGAAATAAATCTTGCAAAACCATATACTTATACTCATAAAAATACGCAACGAAGCTATACTAATTATGGTGATGCTTTGGCTCACCCTCTTGGTGCAAATTTCATAGAAAATGTTTCACGCTTAGAATATAAAAAAGGCAGATGGATGCCAATGATTCAAATTAATTACGCTGAATACGGATTAGATTCTTTAACAGGAACTAACGTCGGCAAAAATATTCTTGCCTCATATAATACTCGAGATAAAGAATACGGAAATAAGATATTGCAAGGTATACCTGCTTCATTAATATATATTGATGCCCGTATCGCTTATATGCTAAACCCTAAAATAAACATGCGTTTAGAACTAGGGTATATTTATAGAAACGAAATTATAGATGGAAGTTCTAATGCAACCAATGTTATTACTTTTGGGTTGAGAAGTTCGTTTAGGAATCTTTATTTTGATAGATAGAGAAATGTGAAGATGAGTAAATATGCAAATTTTATTTACTCATTTTCGCATCTGCACATTTGCATATTTTTATGTGGTAACCAAATTTCCAATCATTGATGTAACTGCTCGTTTGATAGAAGCTGCATCATACCCACACTCTGCCCACAACTCTGGCTGCTCACCATGTTCAATATATTCGTCAGGTATACCTAATCGTTTAACTTGTGCAGAATAATTATGGTCGGCCATAAATTCTAATATTGCAGAACCTACACCTCCCTGAATACATCCGTCTTCTACAGTGATAACTTTTTTATATTTTGTGAAAACTTCATGAAGCATTTCTTCATCCAACGGTTTCGCAAAACGCAAATCGTAATGTGCGGGATTCAGACCTTCTTTTCGCAATTCCTGACAAGCTTCAATAGCAAAATTCCCAACATGTCCGAATGTTAAAATAGCAACTTCTTCTCCATCACAAATTTTTCTACCCTTCCCAATTTTTAATTTCTCAAAAGGTGTTTTCCAATTTACCATTACACCATTTCCTCTTGGATATCTAATTGTAAACGGGCCAGCATTATCTATAGATGCAGTGTACATTAAATTGCGTAATTCTTGTTCGTTCATTGGCGAGGAAACAATCATGTGTGGTATGCAACGCATATAAGCAATATCATATGCCCCATGATGTGTTGGTCCATCTGCGCCAGCCAACCCTGCACGATCTAAACAAAAAACCACATTTAATTTTTGTAATGCAACATCGTGTATAACTTGGTCGTATGCACGCTGCATAAAGGATGAATAGATGTTACAAAAAGGTATTAACCCTTGAGTAGCTAATCCTGCAGAAAAAGTTACAGCATGTTGCTCTGCGATGCCTACATCGAATGCACGATTTGGCATTGCTTTCATCATAATATTTAAAGAACAACCACTCGGCATCGCCGGAGTGATGCCCATAATTTTATCATTTTGTTCGGCTAATTCTACAATTGTATTTCCAAATACATCTTGATATTTTGGAGGTTGTGGATCTGTATTTGTTGATTTTTTTATTTCACCTGTAATTTTATCAAATAATCCTGGTGCATGCCATTTGGTTTGATCTTTCTCTGCTAGAGCATACCCCTTCCCTTTTACAGTTAAGCAGTGTAATATTTTAGGTCCAGGTATATCTTTTAAATCATTTAAAACCTTCACTAAATGGTTAATATCATGGCCATCTACTGGGCCGAAATATCGAAATTTTAAAGATTCAAAAAGATTTGAATTTTTTAATAAAGTACCTTTAATTCCTTTTTCAATTTTTTTAACTATTTCTTGAGCATTTGGACCGAAGCGACTGATGCCACCTAATACTTTCCAAATATCTTCTCGAACTCTATTATAAGTATGAGAGGTGGTAATATCTGTTAAATACTCCTTCAATGCACCGACATTTGGGTCTATAGACATGCAATTGTCATTCAGAATAACCAATAAGTTAGAATTTTCTACTCCTGCATGGTTCATTGCTTCAAAAGCTAATCCAGCCGTCATCGCCCCATCGCCAATTACAGCAATGTGTTGACGGTTATTTTCATTTTTATATTTTGATGCCACAGCCATGCCTAGTGCTGCAGAAATGGAAGTTGATGAATGCCCTACACCAAAGGTATCGTATTCACTCTCTGATCGTTTTGGGAAACCAGAAATCCCATTATAAACTCTATTTGTGTGAAAGCGATCCTTGCGCCCAGTTAATATTTTATGTCCATATGCTTGATGCCCTACATCCCATACCAATTGATCGTCTGGGGTATTAAATACATAGTGTAAAGCAACTGATAATTCTACGACTCCTAAACTTGCACCAAAATGCCCTCCATTAACCGAAACCATATCAATAATATATTGACGTAATTCTTCCGCAACTTGTGGTAACTGACTCTCAGAGAGTTTTCTAAGGTCGGCTGGAAAATTAATGTTTTTAAGTAGTTCTGCGGGCTTTTGGTTCATTTTATAGTGCTTAAACGACAAATATAACAAAATGTTCGTGTGCTTGTTTGCTCGTGTGCTCATTTGCTCATCTTCCAATTTGCACATTTTCGCATCTGCACATCTGCACATTTTCAAATATTGTTATATTTGAAGGATGAATTGGGCAGAAAAATTTGAAATTCGTTTACCACAGTTTGAAGGACCCTTCGACTTGCTTTTGTTTTTTATAGAACGAGACGAATTGGATATTTATGATATTCCAATTGCAAAAATCACTAAGGATTTCTTGACCTATATCGAACAGATGACAGCTTTAAATATTGAGCTAGCGTCTGAGTTTATATTGGTGGCTGCAAGATTAATGCAAATTAAAGCCCGCATGTTGCTTCCTCGTCCAGAAATTGATGAAGAAGGAAACGAGGTTGACCCTAGAAAAGATTTAGTTCAAAAACTTTTAGAATATAAAAAATTCAAAGAAGCTTCTGCAGAAATGGAAGTGATGTTGGATGAACGTGCGAAACAATTTTCTAGAGGAAATATTGCTCAAGATTTAATTGCAGTTCGCGAAAGTGCAACTCAAGAAGATGAACTACAAACCTTAGATTTGTACAAACTCCTAACGGTTTATCATAAAGTTTTAAACAGATATATTCATAAACCAGAAGAAGTTCGCCATACTGTAATTCAGTATCCTTATACAATAGAAGATCAGAAAAAACATTTAGCCGATTTATTACTAACTAATGATAGATTAGATTTCGAATCGGTAATGTTAACTAGTAAAGACAGGGTTGAACTTGTGTATTCTTTCCTTGCCATTTTAGAAATGTTGCAACAACAAATGATTAAAATTCAGATTGGATTAGGGTATAATAATTTCTGGATAAGCCATAGAGCTGAAGGGGAAGAGGTGATTTACGAACCTGAAGACTAATTAGCCAATGTGCCAATTAGCCAATGATGATTATTACGAACAACGTAGTACATAATACATATTTCATAATATTTAATACATGCATTACAATTGGCTAATTGGCTAATTGGCAGACTGGCTAATTGAATTAAAGTGCAAAAAATAAAATCAACCATCATTAACGGACATAACATTCTTAGAAACGGAGTGCTTGTGATAGATGATAATGGAATAACGGTTGATATTATTCCTGAACATAAAATAGACTTTTCTGATTACGAGATATTTGATGGATACTTGGTGCCCGGATTCGTGAATGCACATTGCCATTTAGAACTTTCACATTTAAAAAATAAAATTGAGGAGCATACTGGATTAGTTGATTTTGTGATTGGTGTGCAAGAATTTAGGGATGTTGATATTGAAGAGATAGTACTAGCGATGCGCAATGCGGAAAATGAAATGATTGCCGATGGAATTGTAGCTGTTGGTGATATTTCGAATTCATCTAATAGTTTTAATATTAAAGCAGAAAAAAATATTTATTATCATACTTTTTTAGAAGGACTAAGCTTTACACCTAGCAGAGCTCAAGTTGTTTTAGAAAACATGTTGGCTTTAAAAAGTGAAGCACAAAAGTTAAACCTCCCTGCCAGCATTAGTCCACATGCACCTTATTCGGTTTCTAGAGAATTGTTTAAATTGATGAGTGATTTGAAAGAACAAATCTACACGCTTCATCACTTAGAATCTTTGGAAGAAATAATGTTTTTAAAAGAAAAGACGGGTGCATTTCTTCATCTATATGATTTTTTCAATATTAATATTGAGTCGTTTACCCCTGAAGAAAAATCAGCAACATTATATTGGCTAAACCAGTTCGATGTTTCTAAAATAATTTTAGTTCACAACACGTTTTTATCAGACGATTCATACGATATTATTCAACATAAATTAAAAGATACTTTTTGGTGTTTATGCCCGAATGCAAATTTATATATTGAAAATAGACTTCCTAATATTCCATCTTTAATACAGAAGGGAGCAAAAATTTGTATCGGTACAGATAGTCTAGCCTCAAATCATCAACTAAGTATTCGTTCGGAAATTAACACGATAAAAAAACATTTCCCAGAAATAGATACTGGGTACTTACTTCAATGTGCAAGTATACACGGGGCTGAAGCCCTTGGAATAGAGAAGGAGTTTGGTCAGTTTTTTATAGGCAGAAAAAACCCTATAGTACGCATGCCCGTGAGTTGATTTGCTTATACGAGCACACGAACACATTAGCACAACCTGTCCCGATTTTTCGGGATGAGCAAACGAACTCGTATCTTTGCCCTAATGGAAACGAAGAAAGACATACGTGCATTATCTCTGGAGGAGCTTAAAACCGCCTTTGTGGCTATGGGAGAGAAGGCATTTCGTGCAAAACAGGTATATGAATGGTTGTGGATGAAGTCTGCGCAAGATTTTGAAGAGATGACCAACTTATCGAAAGATTTCCGCAAATCGCTGTCTGACCATTTTTGTATAAACGCGGTTAGGGTAATGAAATCGCAGAAGAGTAATGATGGAACCATTAAAAATGCATTTCAGTTATATGATGATAATATTGTTGAGGGAGTTTTAATACCTACACTTGAACGTCAAACGGCATGTGTTTCTTCTCAAGTTGGTTGTAGTTTAACATGTAAGTTTTGTGCAACAGGTTACATGGATCGGAAGAGAAATTTAAATGCCGATGAAATCTATGACCAAGTGGTTTTGCTAGATAAACAAGCAAAAGAAAACTTCAATATTCCATTAACGAATATAGTTTACATGGGAATGGGTGAGCCACTACTCAACTATGCGAATGTTTTAAAATCAATTGATAGAATTACTGCCGAGGATGGATTAAACATGTCATACAAACGTATTACAGTTTCTACTGCAGGAATTGCAAAAATGATTAAAAAACTAGGTGATGATCAGGTTAAATTTAATCTTGCCATTTCTTTGCATGCAGCAAATGATATAAAGAGGAATGAAATTATGCCAATTAATGAAAGTAATTCATTAGAAGCATTAGCCGAAGCCTTGAAATATTACTACGAAAAAACGGAGAATCCTGTAACTTTCGAATACATTATTTTTAATGGATTTAATGATGGGATAGAGGATGCAAGAGAGTTAGTTAAGTTTTGTCATAATATTCCTTGTAAAGTAAATATCATTGAATATAATCCAATATCAATGGCCGATTTTTTAAATGCAGAAGATGATAAAGTACAAGCATTTGCAAATCATTTGCAGAAACATCATGTAATTGTAAACATCAGAAGAAGCAGAGGGAAAGATATAGATGCTGCTTGTGGACAGTTAGCAATTAAAGAAAAATAGTTGCATATATGCAGTTGTGGTTCGTTTGTAGAGCATGTAAATTGCATACATGTGGAACTCGATAAAACAATATCTAAAAGATTTCTATAATTTATTTTACCCAAGCATTTGTTATGCCTGTGGAAACCATTTGTATGAAGGAGAAGAGCATATTTGTATTGCATGCAGAATGTCTTTGCCTTATACTTTCGATGAAAATACTAGGTATAATAAATCCACAAAAGTTTTTGATGGTAGGGTTAGAATAAAAGGAGCATCGTCTTTATTTTATTTTAAGAAAAAAAGTAAAGTTCAAAACCTACTTCATTATTTAAAGTACAAAGGTTCTGAAGAAGTAGGCCTCGTTTTAGGAAGTATACATGGCGAACAATTAAAAAATAGTTTGCTTTTTAAAGAAATTCAACTCATAATTCCTGTTCCATTACACCCATTTAAATTAAAGAAACGTGGGTATAATCAATCTGTATTATTAGCAAAGGGTTATGCTGAAGTAATGGGAATTAAATATGCAGATGATATTCTAATTAGAATAAAAGATACGAGTACTCAAACCAGAAAATCGAGGTATGAGCGATATGAAAATATGAGTAATGTTTTTGAGTGTATAAACGATAATCAAATTATTAATAAAAATGTGTTATTAATAGACGATGTAATTACAACAGGCTCTACTTTGGAAGCATGTGCAGAGGTGCTAATAAAATCAGGGTGTTCGGGCGTTTGGATTGCCAGTGTGGCGATAGCATAAAAAAAGCCTCCCGAATTTTGGGAGGCTTTTTTTAGTATCGAGTATCAGGTATCGAGTATCTGGAAATTATATAATTAATAAATTTCTCAATACTCAATACTTTTTTACTATTTCAAAATGTTTACTCTTTTAACAATGTGAGTATTCTTACCTTGAATACTTAAATTGTAAATACCAGCACTAAGTGTACTTAAATCTAGACTAACATTTTGTTCGGTAATTACACCTAGGTTTTGAGTATAAACGATTTGACCATTTACATTATACGCGTTGATAATAATATCATCAGCATTCATTAATTTCAAATCAAGGTTAAATAAACCATTATTTGGATTAGGGTATGCACGTGCATATTTCTCATTAGATTGGAGTTCTACACCAACAACAGTAACATTTAAATTTTCTGTTGCTGTATCATTTCCACAAGTATTAGTAGCAATCATCATAACAGTATATACACCAGATTGAGTGTAAGTATGAGATGGATTATCGTTTGTACTTGTAGAGTTATCTCCGAAGTTCCAAGAATATGTAGCTGTTACATCAGATGTTGTATTATTTGTAAATGTGTAAGCACCATTTATACCCGCAGTTGAAACAAATGCAGCATTTGGTTTAGCTTGATTAATGACAGTAATCGTAATAGTGTCATTTCCTTCATTGAAGTCTGATTCTGCGCTAGTCCAAGCTTTAATTACATAAGTACCATCTGCAGATAAGTTAGCACGTTGAGTGAAAGGGAATGAACTTGTAGCGCCTGCAGCTAAAGATGCAATGGTGCCTTCTTGAGTAGGGCCATTATTTATACTATATGAAACTTTTAAGTTTTCTACAGCAACGTTTCTTAAGTTTTGAACACTAATTCTAATCGGTTGAATATTCGATAGAGTACAACCAGAATTTAAACCAACGAATGTAACTGGTTTAACATCAACTGTAGCAACTATTACTGAAGTTTCAAAAGTGTCTACTCCACAATTATTGTTAGCAATTAGTTTAACAGTATACGTACTATCTTTTGCATAAGTATGTGAAGGATCTGCTGTTCCTGCAGTACTACCATCACCAAAATCCCAAGAATAATTTGCAAACTGTTTAAATGAGTTGTTGAATTGAACAACACGTTTTAAATTACTTGTTACTGTAAACGTTGCGTCAGCAGAAGCCAATATTTTTGCAATAAATGCATTAGAGGTTTTTGGAGCATCGCAAGACTCACTTGGGTAGATGATACAACGTACCGTATCATTATTATTTAATGTATTCGTTGTAAACGTTACTCCGGTTTCATTTGGCAATGGGCTACTATTGATAGTCCATAAGTATGTAGGCTGCGGACCACCATTTGTAGGTGTTGCAGTAAATGTTAAGCTTGTATTTTTACAAACTACAGATGTGTCATTCGAAGCTATACTAATATTTACAGGTAGAATTGGGAATATATCTACAATAATACTAGCAGTAGCAGAAGTACTTCCACTTATACATGCTGAGTTAGATGTAGCGATGCAAGCAATAGTGTCGTTATCTGCTAATGTTGTAGATGTATACGTAGATGCATTAGCACCAGAAATAGTTACTCCGTTTTTCTTCCAAGCATAAGTTGGGGAAGCACCTAAATTTAAGCCAGAAGCTGTAAATGTAATTGGAGTACCAACACAAGCTCCTTTAGGATGTGTAGTTGACACTACTGCAGTTACTGCAGCAGGACCTACTGTAATTATTCTTGAATCTGTAACTGGGTATCCTTGTGAGTTTGTGACGATTACAGAATATACACCACTAGCGTTAACAGAAATAGTTTGTGTAGTATCGCCAGTAGACCAGGTGTATTTTAATCCTGGATTACCAGCATTTAGTACAACCGATGCACCAACACAAATAACAGTATCAGCTCCAAGATTTACAACTGGTGGAGGCAATGGAGCTGCAACATTTGCGTCAATCATAAACGTACCATATGTATTTGCTTCTGTTGCTGTACCACCATTTGTGCCAAATGTGTAGTATGCACCTGTTCTAGCGGGAGATTCAAATTGAACACCTACTGGAGAAAAACCAGCAGCATTTGCTACTTGTGATAAACCAGCGTAAAAGTCTTCGTTATAAACAACTTTTGGGTTTTTTATTTCGAAAGATTTATACTTCCCTAAATCATTAGCTGTAACAGTAAAAGTATCTGATTTCGCAATAATTTGACCTGCTGAATTTATTACCACACCGAACATTCTTTTAGTAGTAATTGCAGCAGAATTTGGAATAAATACTTTAACTGTATCGATTAACCAACCACCATTCGCTTTATAACGGTTAGCAATTATACCTGCACCAGTATTGTATCCAATAGATCCTGTAGCAGGTGTAGTAGCAGAATAACTGTATAAAGTTGGATTTACAACTTGGTCAACAATAATATTATTATTGTTTGCTGCGTCATCAGTAGCAACCGATACACTAACAGTACCAGCACCATTATTATTCGGGAAATAATCATCGAATACTACAGTTGTGGATTCGCCCCAACCTAAATTTACTTGTTTATTACTCGTGAATAAATTTGCACCAGAAACACTCATTCTTACATTGTATGCAGAAACAGGATTAAAGCCTGTATTTCTTATAACTGCACTTACTTTGTGTGGTGCACCTGCTTGACGTGGAAGTTGTGTTAAGGTATTTACACTAGCGATAGCCAAGTCGTTTGCAGGAGACAAAATTCCGAAATGAACGCTTGGTCTAAATGCTGAAGAAGTGGCAATACTTGCAGGAGCTGCTGTACCACTCGTTCCAGAACGGTTACCATTTCCTCCTCCAACTGTGGTGCTATTGCAGTAGTATGTAGCACCTGTACTGATAGCACTTGTTAATGCCCAATCGTATCCTACATATAAGTTATTGCCATTATATTCAAATGGAGTTGATAATGTAATTTCAAATGATCCTGTTTTTGGATTTATCGTTAATGGTCCATCATATACTAATATCATGTCCGATATTGTAGTAGCCCAAGTAGTAGACTTAATGAATACGGTATGAGTAGTGTTTGACATGTATACTTTGATATTACCAGTAACAGCAGCTTGTGAAGCACCTAAAGTTGCTATATCATATCCAACAGAGGTAATAAGATCTCCTTTTGTTAAATTAGGATATTCGGTAGATGGGAATATCCCCATCGATCTGTTGAATAAGAATTGTGTAGCAGGACCTCTACCATTAACTGAGGTAGATAATCCAGGGTTTTTGATATACCTTCTTGGAGCACTTACTAAACGAGTTGAAGTAGGTGCAGCATTTAAAGTAGTATATGTTGTAGTACCTATTTGAATCGAATCAATAGTAGCATCTACGGTATTACCAACTGTTGCTGTTGAAGGAATATCTATTGTAATCCAAAAGTTTGTAAAACCTTCTTCTACTGAAGCTAAAGGTTGTGCAAAATTTGTAAATGCAACACCACCACTTGGTGATGCAATAGTGCTACCTAATTGTGTTGCAGTTTTAATATTAAACAAACTATCGCTACCTGTATACCATAATTTAGCATTTGCGATATCAGAAGTACTAGTAGAACCAGTAGTGCTTGCATATACTTTTGTTAAGCTTAAGGGATTTAATAAATCTAATGACTTAACTTTTAATTTAATGATTTCTTGATTTGCTACACCTTTGAAAATTTCCATATCAAATGGATCAAATTGTACTTTCTGACTTGCAGCATTTGATACATACGACATGTTAGCAGAGGTAGACACACTTATATCATCAATACCAATATTATCAGAACCGTAATCACTTGTTCCCTCAAATTTCAAATCTACTGTAGTATTACTACCTCCAGAAAATGCTTGAAGTGGAATTGTAATTTCAGTATAAGAAGGATAAACAATATATGAGGTACGACCAATTTGAGTAAAAGCATTACTACCGTTTCTTGCAAATACTTTTAAATTGTCCGTTCCGCTTTTGTTGATAATCCAAAACTTTAAAACTGCATAAGGAGTAACTGCCGATAAATTAATATCGTTTATGAAAAAGCTAGCTTTTCCACCTGGTTGAATATCATATGTGTTAAAGGCTATTGCAAAACCCGTTGTTGGGTTTACACCCGCATTTCCACCATCAATTACAATTGATGTGTCACTTCTATACCACTGCACATTACCCGCATCACTTAATCCAGTACCGACAGGATTTGAAATCATTGGTGGCCCCACTGGTGGGAATACCGTTCCATTAAAATTTTCTGTAAAGATTTGGGCGTTTGCCAAACCTGCTTGAAGAGTAATAATAATTACTCCCAGAGCATAACGAAAAAGTCGTTTCGTAAGCCCTCTTTTGTGTAAGTTTTTAATCATAATATTTGATATATTTAATAGGTCAGTATTAAATATACCAAAATTTAATTTGGAAACTCGCTGTAATTTTCTTTTAATCAATGTATTATAAATGTTACCAATATTGTAAAAAGCTAATATTGGTAACATTATTGAAGCGGAATACGCCTATCTGTGTGTGTAGTGGAATAAAGTATTGAAATTTGATTGTTTGCTAGATATATTCACTTAACGTTTAATGGATATATATTTTGCGATTTCAATATTATCCGATTTGATTTTTAAGAAATAAATTCCAACCTCTAAATCATATAAATCGATAGAAATTATTTTCGATTTTTTATCATTCGTAATGCTCCTTAATTTTCGTCCTTGTATATCGAAAGCTTCAATGCTCGAAATAAATTCCGATGCCTCTATATTGAATTTCCCTGTACTTGGATTTGGCGCAATGATTAAATTGTTTAATCTATTATTTTCAATTCCTACACCAGTTATATTAATTGATTTTGTTTCTGAATTGATACACCCGTCTGAAGAAGTAACAGTATAGGTAACACTATAGTTTCCATTAGCCGTATATTGATGTGTGGCAGATCTAGTATTTGCAGTTGCTCCATCTCCAAATTCCCAATGATAAAACGGATGTCCTGTTGCAGTTCCTATGCAAGTTAATTTACCTCCAGTTTGCGTCGTGGTAAAATCTTTGGATGGTAATGGTTTCTTAGTAATTTTTATAGTGTCCATGGAATTACAAACTCCTTGATAATTTGTTACTGTAATAATATTTTCACCCATTCCAATATTAGATGATTTAATAATAATTTCTCTTGTAAATTCTCCTGTAGACCATAAATATTCATTAGAACTTGCATTTGCATTAAGTATAACACTGTCGCCTTCGCAAATTATTACATCTGGACCAATATTAAATTTAGGCTTTATAGTACTAACAAAAACAATTGAATCATATCGTAAGAATGCTTCTTGATATGGGAACGTAACTGAATTATTTTTAAAAATTTCGGGCATACAAGTATTTCCTACCCATGCAATTCCTTGATTAGTTCCATCATTTAATCCGTTGCCAGATAGGTCTATTATTTTAAATTCTAAAAGTTGTGCAT
>CALRIM020000067.1:0-15449 GCA_943360385.1 Rhizobium sp. Q54
TAAAAGTTAATGCAAATGGGTCTGTTTTTCGGAAGTATTTTAAGGTGGAAATTAATTTTATATTAGAAGGGGGGATACTTCTATATTCTAGTTCAATATTTTCCTGAAAAAAGGAATTATCGAGAAGCGAAATAATCAATCCATTCTGATAAACGGGTGTATATTTTCTAATAGAATTATTTATTTCGTAATTAATAGTAATATTTCCCCAAGAATAAATATTCTTAATGGTATCTAGCATTAATTCAAACGAAGTTTCCTTATTATTAAAGTCTATATAGTAAAGTGTTGAAAGTTTGTAGGCAAAACTTACACTATCTTTTGGAGGATTGTTATAGTAAGTTTCGGCAATACTTTTTTCCTTACTGCAGGAACTGAGTAAGAGTAGAATGGAGATATGGGATATGAGGTATGAGACAGATTTCATTTGATCTAAATTAACAAAAAAAGCTGCGATTTCTCGCAGCTTTTTTTCGTTTTTTATGACGCTTGACGTGGACGTCAAGCGCAGCCATCCTGAAAATTCACTCAACTCAAAATTCTAATACCTGATTCTCGATACCAGATACCAGATACTATTTTGTCACCACAAAACGTCCATTGTTCAACACTCCTGCAGAAGCAGATGAGATGCTGTAAATGTAAGTTCCTTGTATGAAGTTTGATAAATCAAGACTTGCAGTACCTGAAGTTTCAGTTAATGAAATCGAATTAACTTTACGTCCGAATATATCATAAATAGATAATGTTAAATCATTACTATTTACAGGCATAATGAAATCTAAATTCATAACAGTACTAGCTGGGTTTGGATAAACCACTGCTTTCCCTTTGTTTACAAAGTTAGATGTAATACCAGATGCTACGTATGACTCGTAATCGTTATTATTACGTGGTAATAATTTAAAATTACTGAATCCGTAAGTCATAATTCCTGATAAAGAAGTCATTTTATCTCCTTTTTCAACAATCACAATATCGATACCAACATTAGGAGCCCAAATACTATCCATTATATACGAAACGTTTTTCGAAGAAAAGGCTGTACTTGTTTGACGACCAACTAAAACACGGCAACCAGCACCAGCATCAGTTGTGTCTTTACCTACACGGTATTCTGCAAAATTACTTGGTGCATCAGCGTTTGTATTGTTAATATATAATCCATTTGCAGGAGCAAATTTAACCAACATACCTTCGTATGGTTCAGTACCTGTTTCACTAGCAACTCTAAACGAATCTACATCTACAACAGTAGGTGAAATAGTAGCCATTCCATTTTTATTGACTGAAGTAACGCTTTTTAAACGAGTTAATCCAAAGTATTCTTCAACAACACCTGTTACCGTTACTTTTTCGCCAGTTAATAAAGTAGATAAACCAGTTCCATTAGCAACAAAAATACCAGCATAAGTAGATTGATTTTCTTGTTGAATATGAACATATCCTAAATCTGATACCGATGATGTAACCACTCCTGTAACAGTTACCGTTTGATCTACAAAACCTGAGTTCCCAGATTTAAATGGTGTGTACTGCACATCATAAATTGTTAATCCACCATTTCTAACTACATAGAATTTTGGATCTTCAGCAGGTACATTCGGAATACGACTTGTTAAGTGATCTACCGAATTGTCTTTCGCCATGATGTAATATTTTATTATAGATCCCTCTGCTTGCGCTGGGATATTTGCTGAATATGAATTTCCATTCGCAGACATTGGAACTCCGATGTAATTATTACTTGTTGCACCAACAGCATAATATAATACTGCTGTATCTACACCTTCTTGATCAGTAATGTTAGCTGAAACCAAAACAACATCTGTATTTGTAGGCACTGTAAAATTTCTAGTAATACCAGAAATCGCTGGAGCAGATGCACCCCAAACTACGTCTGAAGGTTTTATTGGATGCAACTCATACCCTCTATTGTTTTTAGAATGCAATAACACTCCTTTAATAGATATAATAAAATCGCCTACTACTGGGGGAACAAATGTACCGTTCGTTGCTGGTAAACGGAAATCTTGAAATCTATCAGAAATATTCATTTTATTTCCTGATGCATCAATAACATTAAAACTAACACGTGAACCATTTGCAAAATAATCTACAGAAGAAACTGTTAAATTTTGTAATTCTATATACTGTCCTTCATATTGCTCTCCAGTTGTTAAAATATTATTTCTATTAATGTCATTCAATTCTGCAACTGAAACTAATTTAGATTTCACAGTAATTCCACCACCTAAAATTTGAATTGGGGTTGCTGGATTTGTATTGTTCGGTATGAATTCTGTTTCACCTTGATACTCTTCTACGTGACCTGTAATCTCTACAGAGTCTCCTTCAATCAAAGCAAAAATCCCAGTACCACCATCACCAGGAGTTCCAGTACCTGGAAAAGGTTGGTAAACATCAATGCCGGAAAATGCAGATCCATCATTCGTTTGAATCCAAACTTGTTTGCCATTTACTATAGTTGATTTTCCTGCATTCATAATTACCACACCACGGATACGAATGGTATCTGTAATGGCAAAAGAGGATGCATCATTACCCGCTGCTAAATCTTGCTGCGAAACGGCTTGTACTTCTGCTATTGTTTTTAATGGGTACTGAGCGTTTGCTGCAATAGCCACCAATAAGAAGCATGCTAATGAAAGTAGTTTTTTGTTCATTGTATTTTTTGTTTATTTTTTTCTTTTTTGTTCATCGGAATGTCCCCACTCCGATTTTTATTATTGTTTTGCCAGAGTGAGGGCACTCCGACGCGATAAATCGCGTCAATAGCTACTTAACTAATGCAAACTTCCCTTTATAAGTTTTGCCAGTTTTTGTATCCTTTACAGAAAACAAGTATGTACCTCGTGCAATTATTTGATTATCTTTTGATAGCAAATCCCATGCGTGTTCACCTCCAGAAAATTTTGTTTGTGTTGCATCCGAATAAGTTGCTGTCCATCGAATATCACTTCCGTTGTACGATTCGTTATGCGTAAATTCATCTACCAAATCTCCTGCTGATGAATAAATTCTAACCTGACATTGTGATGGTAAATTTGCAAAGTATATTTTTTATCTTCTGGATTTTTACTTAATCCTTCCCATGCTGCTACTCCATAATATGGATTAGGATACACAAACGGATCACCATTTTTAAAATCATCGTTCGCTGGCATTCCAGGGAAAACTCGTTTTAAACTTGGTATCGTACTAGACTCTAACGATTGTAAATTATTAATTTCATCACCCTGATCAAATGATGTAATGGCAATGGCATGTTGCCAACCATTTTGTATATTATTAAAGGTGTATTTATAAAAATAATAAATAGTATCCCCAGATGCATCTAACTCCCCAAATGTAACAGAGTCGGCCAACTGAATAGAAGCAAAACTAGTGTTGCTAAATAAATTATTGTCGCTTCTATCAAACTCTGCAATTAGCTTTAATGATTTAGCGATGTCTTGTGTTCCTGTAACATCATACCCAACAGTTGTTTTATACAATCTGTATCCTTCGAAATCTTTTTTCTTTGAAATAGGATCAATAGATGATTCTGAATTTTTCGACCAATACACTTCAATTTTATTTTCGCTTGCGATTACTTTTGTTCTAGGAATATTTGGTGGTGATGGTAATACAAATCGTGTAATTTTTCCATCCTCATCTCTATCTTCTCCTGGATCTAAAACGCCATTAAAATTTGCGTCTTCTCCGTTATACGCTGTTTGAGCAAACAACGAGTTTTGTAATAAAATCCCTTTTTGAATATCATTATCAGCAGTGTTCGGATTTCCATCGTCCACTTTTTTAGCACAAACTAATGAGAACGAAACATTAATACTTTCTCCAGGTGCAACTGTTCTAAAGGGACCAACAGACATTAAGTGTGATCTGTTATTTGCTTGCCTTAATGTAGGTCGTATAACCGTTTCCCAATCTGGACGAGAATTTAACCCTTGAGTCATTTTTCCATACTTCTGATTATCGTCGCTAGGTGAAAAATACAATGGGTCTGCAGAGTTTTGAAATTGCCATGCATTGTAATGTGCATAAAAGTTTGGTCGAACAATTGGATGTGCTAACCCATCTTTATCTATTGCACCCAAAAATTTTAACCCAACATAACTTTCAGTGAAACCGATATCGCCATTTGCATCAAACTCATATGCGATGTATTGAGAATCTAAATATCCATTCCCACCTTTATTGAAAAATGCCGAGCCACTTGGTGCGGTAACATTAACATTTCTTACTACTCCGTCTTTCCAGTAACCAACAAAAACAGAATCCCAAGTATTAGTACTATTATTTGTTATGACGTAATTTAAAATCACAAAATAATTTGCAAAGTTGAAATTATAATTATACGATTCGAAATGTACATCTGCTCCAAGCGGAAATAAATGATTGTTGATTTGAATATTTGTTCCCGGAACGGTAGTGTTTTTATCTGTAAAATCGGAAACGAAATCCTGATGAGAAACAGCACTTGTTTGGTATAATGGATTATCAATTAAACTCGATCGTTCAGTCATTTTTGCTCCCACATTAGCGGTAAACTCGAAGTTTTGCTTACCAGTAGTATAACCACTTGCGTCGTCTATAGCACCTGTACTTACTGCAACTTGTGAACCGTTAATATAAGCCCCGATCCATAAACCACCTTGAAATAAATGCTCAATACCAGAACCCGCAGGAAACTCACATGACGCATAATCTAAAACACTATAAGAACCTCGGAAAGCGTTTCCAATCATTCCCAAGTTATTTATCGTCATTCGAATATTACCAGCAGTAGTTTGCTTTTCTTCAAAAGTAGCTTGTGCTTTTAAGTCAATTGTGTTAAAACATATTAATGTCGCAACAATAAAAGCTGCAATATTTTTTTTATGAATCATGCTTATTTCTTCAATAGTTTTCTTTGAATAACCCATCCATTATCATTACGAATTTTCAAGATGTAAACACCTTTGTTTAGTTCAAATGGTAATGAAAAATGTAAATCGTTTTCTGTGAACAGATGGTTCATAGAAAAAATTCTTTTTGCATTAATATCGAATAATTCAAATGATAAGTTTTTATTTAGTAAGGCTCCTGCAACATGGATATTCAATTCGTTCTCGAAAGGATTTTGCAAACTAACTTGATGTTCGAATTTTTTCAAGTCTGCTGAAATACCCTGTGGCAATGGCTTCTTCGGAGTTAACACAAAATCGGCACGTATAGGTAAGTGATCCGACATGTTGTATAATGCATTTAATATTGTTGATGGCACAGAGTTATTAGTTGGTGCTTCTGTAATTGCTAAATTAAAATGCTGCCCATCATTCCCAACTGGAATGTATGTTGATGGAAGAATACGCATGTTCGACGAATCTTTCATTAATGATTTCGAACATAACATGATGTCAAAACGATCATCCATCCCTCCACTAGAGAATCCACCTGTTTGAGTAGTATGAGTAGATTGTGTGTGAATATTAGAATAAGTAGCATTATTATTCCAAGCTCCCATTTTATTTAATGGATCCACCATTCTGTTAAACGTATCTGTATTCAACACTAAGTTTGCAATTCCTGGCTCTGTATTTATATATACATTATAGTCGCCCATAATCATTATATTTTTACTCTTGCCAAATGAATTGATGTAGTTGACAATAGAATTTGCTTCTTGACCTCGAGTGGCAGTTTCTGCAGAACCATTACCAGCTTTATAATGCAACACAATTACTGTAAAAAAAATAGTGTCTTTCGTTTGTACACTATTGCTATCATTATACATAAAATTAAAGGCTGTAATTTCTCGCTGCACAATACTTACTGTATCCTGACTTAACAAAGTGAATTTTTCTGAATTATAAAAAACTGTATTGGCTAAAGAGGGGTCTGCACCTGCTTTAGAATATTTCCCTTTTCTCCAATAAGTAACTCCGTTAATGTTTAACGCTCCTGTAAGTACATTTTGTGCATAATCAACAGTTCCAGATAATTCATTCACCCCAATAATATCGGGTTTAACATATTGAACAATGGTATTTAACAATGGATTTTTAATTGCTGGCTCTTTATTGGTTTCGCCATATCTAAATAAATTATACTGCATAATACGAACAGTATCCTGAGAATAGGACTTTCCCTGTATTAAAAATGTCAATACAGATAATAATATGAGTACTTTATTTTTTAGCATCTTTATTTATGTAGCAAAATAGCTAACAAAGGTAAAAATATTTTTCCGCTTGTTTATTAAGTAGATATTAACATTTCGACGCTTTTTGATTAAAATTTTGCGCAAGGAATGGGGCGACGATTATATTTTCTGTTTTTACCAAACTTTAGGCCACCATTAAATTCATAAATAACTGATATTTCGTGACTTCCGCCCGATTTTTGGAATAAACCAGAGGTAGTAATGTCATAAGAGTAACCAATTCTTAAGGGACGATCTTCCATGGCGTAGCCAATTAGTATTACAAAAGCATCGTTATTTAAGTAGTCATTAGATTTAAATACTGTTAATGGTATTCCACGATACCAAAATCCTAATACCAAAGGCTCATGATTATAATAAACGCCAAGGTCGAGTTGATCAAAATTACCCTGCTTTTTATAATTAAAACTAGGCATAATGCTTTTACGAGCCCCCGCCAAATTTAAATCGAAGGTATAGGAACCATGAAGAGAGTATTTCCTTGGCAAAAAGCTATCAAAACCAATAAAAGACTCATTAGGTTCCGTTAAGTGATGTGCAGCAAACCCTAAGAATGCTTTTTCTGAATACAACAGCATTCCAACATTGTAATCTAAGTAAGTCACATTGAAGTATTTGTTGGATTCAAAAGAGGGGCCGCCGCCCCTTTCTAATTGATCATTAAATAATAACCTGGAGAAATCTATATTTTTCTGTGTGTAGGAGGCATGAAAACCGGTACGTAGATTTAGTTTTCGAGTTAATCGTACATCATAAGCATACAATCCACCTATGTTCTGAAATGTTAGAGCACTCATTCCTGCTCGATCCTGTATCACATATATTCCTAAGCCACTTCTTAAGGCATCCCAATTATAATCATAGGAAGCCGAATAAGTAACAAAACCATTTTCGAAAGCCCCAGGCCATTGGTTTCGGTAGTTTAATATTAAACGATGGTACTTATTTGCACCTGTAAAGGCAGGATTTAAGTATAGTGGTGTTGCATACGATTGAGAGAATTGCGGATCCTGCGCGGAGGCCAGCAGGCCATACGTTAGTAGGATTAGCAGTAGTTTCAGTCGTTCCATTTTTTGTTCTTTGTTACTTTTTCTCCCTAGGGCTTGCGCCCTAGGTTACCTCACTTTTTCTCTCTAGGGCTTGCGCCCTAGGTTAAGCAGGGGAGCTCTTCGAGCTCTCTTTTCGTGCTTCCATCTCAGTTAGCCTGTCGGCAGGCAGTTTCCTCCACCTGTACTTCGATTTACGAGGTACGAACTACGAGAAACTATCTCAACAGCAGCAAATCCCCTGTCTTTATTTTTTTACTTCCATCTGAGAAAAAGAGCTCCACTTTCCATACATACACATCTTGTTTGCAAAGTACTCCTCGGTAATATCCATCCCAACCAATTTTTATATCATTACTTTCAAAAAGTTGTTCCCCCCATCTATTATAAACCGTGAACCGATAATCCTCTGCTCCTTCTACCATTGGATAAAAAACATCATTGCTGTATTCTCCATTTACCACATATCCACCATTTCCTCCATTTGGATTTGGGGTAAATGCATTTGGCACTTTAATGTTTCCACCACTTTCTGCTTTCACTGCTTTCTCTACAATAAATGTATCCATACATCCGTAAATATTTTTGGCAACTAAGGTAATATTGTATTCGCCTTCTGTTAAATAATAATGTGTCGGGGAAACTTCTTCAGAGGTAAACCCATCTCCAAAATCCCAATAAAATTGTGTAGCATTCTGACTTAAATTAAACAATACCATAGGGTCGCTCGGAATAAATACAACCTTTGGTTGTGAAATAAAATAAGCATTAGGAGCACTATATGCTACAACACTATCCACATGCACATCTACAGCTTGACCTCCATCTCCTCTTGCAATTAAACTAATAGAATAAGTCCCCCCTACTAAATAAGTATGCGTTGGATTTGCTTCATTCGATTTTATACCATCTCCAAAATCCCATTCATACTCTGTTGCATACAAGCTTGTATTCTGAAAAGAAACTGTTAAGGGTGCACAGCCCTCTCCTGTACCTGTAAAATGCACCACTGGCGTTGGAGGTTCAATGGTAGCAATTCTTCGGAGCGTATCCGAACATTGAGCATTATAGGCAATTAGTGTAACCGTATAACTTCCGGGTAAGACATAAGAATGTGCTGGTGCGTTTGCAAGTAATGAACTATCCCCATCACCATAATACCACTTATAGGTAACTCCTGCTTGAATATTTTGATTCACGAAACTGAAAGTGTTTTGTGGAAATTTTATAGTTGAATTAGGAATAAAAAAGTCTGCATTGGGCACAGGTAAAATTCTAACAGTTCGTGTATACTCATCTACACAACCATAAGCAGAGGTCGTTACTAAGCGTATTGTAGAAATTTTATCTGTTGATGTAGAATTTGTAATAACTAATTGCGGATTAGCATTTGTATCTACTAAATTATTATCAACAAACCACGCATAGGTTAATGTATTTTGGGAGGTATTAGATGTTTGAATAATTAATGGACTACACGAAATTGTATCATTTAAATTGAAGTTAGCAATCACACTTGGATATACTGTAACTGTTCTATAAAAAGTGTCTACACAATTAAATGCATTTTCAACAGCTAATTGAATTGTTCGTTCTATAGATACCCTACTTGTATTCTGAAAAGTTTTTGTAAAAGTAGGACTTGCATTGGTGCTAGTTTCTCCATCACCAAAATCCCAATGATATGAAATACCCGTAGTGGATTGATTAGTAATATTTAAAATTAAAGGTTCACATCCTGCAGATACATCGGTAATAAATGTAGCTATAGGCTCTGGTTTTACTCTTACTCTAATAGTAGTATCATCAATACATCCATAAATAGAGGTGATTCTTAAAGTGATGTCGTAATACTGATCAGTTGTGGTGGTATTTACAAATGTAAATGTTTTATTTACCGTTGAATCAACAAAGGAATTATTTAAATACCACGAATATTTACTACCATTAACAGACCTGTTTTCGGCTAGTGCTGTAAATGGTGAACACTGAACTGTATCAATCAGAAAACTTGAATTAATATAAGGGTAAATAGTAAGAGATTTCTTAAATGTATCTACACAACCATAACTATTTTCAACCGCTAGTTGTACTTCTCTTTGTATTGGCAATAAAGTTGTATTGATGTAATTTTTAGGGAAAGTTGAAGCCGCATTCGTGCTTATATCTCCATCACCAAAATCCCAATGATACGTAATTGATGGAGTAGATAAATTTGTGAAATTTATGGTCGCTGGTTGGCAAGAAGTATTAACATCTGTATTGAAATTTGCATTAGGCTGGGGCTTTACTCTAACAAAAATAGAGGTATCGCTTATACAACCAAAAAGCGAAATACTTCTTAGTTTAATTTCATACAGTATATCTGTGGCACCAGTATTTACAAGTGTAAACTGTTTATTTTGCACAGAATCAACAAGCGAATTATTTACATACCAATAAAATTTATTTCCATTAATAGATCTATTATCAGACAACGCTACAAATGGAGAACACTGAACCGTATCTATCGTAAAAGTAGACCTTACTCGGGGGGTTATAATAACATTTTGACTAGAAGAAACACGACACCCATTTGCATTAACAACCACCAACCTTGCAGTATAATTAATAGGAGCTGTAGAATTATTTATATACAAATGTTTTACAATTGCGTTACTCGTTGTAATTAAAGAATCACCATCTCCAAAATAATATCTATATAAATTTCCTGGGGTAGACGAATTGGCAAAACTAATCGTATCTGGAGAACAAGCAGACAATTTATTTGGGCTAAAAACAGAAGTAGGTAATGGGAAGACTCGAATCGTTTTAAATACGGTATCTCTACAACCAAATGCATTGGTAAATATTCCTCTACAATTATAATTTATTGGAGAATTTGTAAGATTAGAATACGTATGATTTGGGGAAGCATCCGCTGAAGATTGTGCATCTCCAAAATCCCATTGATACCCTACAACACCAGGGAATGAAGGGAATTTCACAGATAAGGGAGAACATCCACTATCTACATTTGTAGTAATAAGAAATGTTTGATCTGGGTAAACTAATACTGGGATAAAGGCAGTGTCTGTACAGTTGTTTACATTCCGAGCAATTAAAGAAACATTGTAGACTCTAATCTGACTAGAATTATTTGCAAACTGGTGAGAAGGGCTCGGCAAGATACTTGTATTCCCATCATCAAAATCCCAAGTAAAAGTGGTGGCTCCAGTTGAAGAATTTAAGAAATTTATTGGACTTGGAGTGCAACTAGGTAAAGTGTTTGCTGCAATTCCTGCAATTGGATTAGGGAAAACAACTACCGTTTTAACAATGGAATCTTTACAACCAAATGTTGTTTGTGCTATTAACTTAATGCTTACGGTATCGTTACTGGTGCCATTGTTTATGAACGTTCTCGAAGAATTTACACTACTGCTAAATGTTGAATTACCAATTTTCCAAACATAAAAATTAGGATCGGCATTAGAACTGCTATTGTTAAAGGATACAGCAAGTGGCGAACATCCTGATGTAATTGTAGGTAAAAAATTCGCAGTTGGGGGGAACTGAACATTTAATTGTTTGATAATTGTATCTGGGCATCCATTTGCCGATTGAATAATTAACCGAACATTAAATAATCCAGGAGTTGTAAACGTATGTAAAGGATTTGTTTGTGTGGAAGTATTATTAACACCTGAACCAGGATCTCCAAAATTCCAAGCCCTAGTTGTAATATTGTTTCCAGGGAATTGAGTTGACGCATCGCTAAAACTTGCTACTTGATTTACACAAACACTTACCACATTAAAATCGGCAATTGGTGTTTTATAAATGGTAACCGTACGCGTTCGATTGTGTATACAACCGTTTGCAGAAGTAACAAATAAACGAACAGTACTTGTTGCAAAAAACTTTTTAGCACTTGGTGTTTGTCCAACAAAATCAATTATGCCATCATCTTCAAAATCCCAACTCCATTGAGTTGCATTTAGAGATAAATCTGCAAAAGTTACCACCAAAGAATCGCATCCACTTATATTTCCTGCTACTGTGTTTTGAGAAAAATTAGATGTAGGTCGAGGTAATACATATATGGTTTTAATAAAGGTATCTCTACATGAAAAACCAAGTGGATTAGTAACAATTAACCGAACATTAAAAGATAAAATAGTTGCGCCAGTATTTGTATAAGTATGTGTTGGATTAGTTGCATTACTAGTACCTGCATCCCCAAAATTCCAAGCATAGCTCATTGCAGGTGTACTCCCATTTGTAAAACTCATACTTGTACCTCCACAAACCGTATCGATGGAAGTAAAAAATGCATTCGGGGGATCTATTATTGTAATATTTCTAACAGCTGTATCTACCCCACAAAAACTACTATCCAATAACATTACTGTATACGTTCTAGGGCGAGTTGGCCCACCAGGGAAGCTCAATATACGAGGAGTAGTCGGCGGCCATGGAATCCAAGCTGTAACACTATCTAGCCCTGGGCCTTTATAATTTGGAATAATCCAACGCTCAAAACGCTGTTGAGTATTCCCGTCTAATACACAGTTACGAATGGTACTATTGGTAAATGTTACACTCGTATCTGGATAGCATAAAGTAGTTTTATTTGCATTAATAATAGCAGAGTCTTTATCATAAACTTGTATTGGGCCATAGGTATTAGTAGACACTACGCTTCCGGTACATCTATTTCTAGCGGTAAGAGTTACTATGGTATTACATGCTACTCTATTTCTTAAATAATTATGCGAAATGGTATCTCCTACACTTGTATAATCAAAAGTATCTATCGGAGTTCCATCACCATAATCTAGAGTAAAAACAGTAGTAACAGATGCATTGGTAGATTTATTCACAAACTGAATAATATCAGGAGCACAAATTGTTGTAACACTACCTGTTAAGGGCGCAATTTGCGCAATTACACTTCGTTCATTAACAAAGTGAGCTTTGGTAACACAGGCTGGAAGAATTTGGGTAATGGTTATTAAATAAGTATCAATAGCAGCTGGGTATATGTGTGTTAATATCTGACCAGCAGATAGTCCACCTGCAAAGTTTTGAACCGCAGTACCATCTCCCCAATTAATTGTAGAGGCTGATAACGCATTAACATTTATAAAAGATAGCGTAACATTCGCAGGAGCTACTCCTATCATACAATTTACATATGTGGGGGTTGAAGTAGTGTCTCCAGCTGGGCCAATAAAGGCAATACACTGCGATTTCGCTTGATTTTGCATCAAGAAAAAGGCAATAATAAAAAATAATAAGATTCGAAATGAAAATCTAGCCCTCACTGTGTGCTTTGTACGTGTTGTTGTTGTTATTGTTACAACAACAAATATACAATAACACCCCTATTTAGTTAAGTTTTTCGGATAACAATTTTATTTCAATTAAAGGTGAAATATTTTCATATAATATCCCATAAACTGCTCTACAAATTGGTATTGGAGCCTTCACCTGTCTGTTTATTTCATGTATACACTTTACTGCATAGTACCCTTCTGCAACCATTCCCATTTCAAATTGGGCAGATTTTACAGAATATCCCTTGCCGACCATGTTTCCAAAAGTTCTATTTCTACTGAATTGCGAATAGGCAGTAACTAATAAATCACCCAAATAAGCCGACTCTTTTATATCTCTATTAATAGGATGAACTGCTGCTAAAAATGTTTCCATTTCGCGAATGGCATTTGAAATTAATACGGCCTGAAAATTATCTCCATAATTTAACCCATGACAAATTCCAGACGCAATTGCATATATATTTTTTAAAACTGCTGAATACTCCGTTCCATAAATATCATCACTAGTTATCGTTTTTATATACCGAGTAGATAACATTGAAGCAAATGTTTGTGCATTATCCTGATTCTCGCATGCGATAGTTAAGTATGATAATTTTTCCAAAGCAACTTCTTCAGCATGGCAAGGGCCGCTTATTACTAGTATTTGGTCAACAGGGACATTATAAATTTCTTTAAAATAATCTCCTATAATTAAATTGTATTCTGGCACAATTCCTTTTATGGCACTAACAATATATTTCGTTTTAAAAACGTCGGGGTTTACATTTTGAAGTGAATGATGTAAAAATGCCGCAGGTATTGCAAATATGATGCAATCTACTTCATCAATAATTTTATTTAAATCTGAACTAATATTTTCTGCATTAATATGTAATTCCGCAGAACGTAAATAATTTAAATTGTGCTTGTATTTTTTTATATTTTCAATTGCATTTTCATCCCGCATCCACCATTTAACGTCGTGCTTTGCATCACATAGCATTTTCACAATTGCAGTGGCCCAACTTCCCCCTCCTACTACTGCAATTTTTGCTCCCTCATTTAATTTTAACATTTTGGTTTAGTTTAGTTTAATAATATGCTGTCCCGAAACTATCGGGATGCTAATCCAGGTACAACATCCAGCGTCCTATGCCCTGTATCTAATTAATAGAATTCAAAATAGTAGTTGCAATTTCTGTTTGCCCTTTTTCACTTAATAAATAGTTTCTATCTTTTTCATTAGAAATATAACCCACCTCTAAACTTATTGCTGCACAATTGGTATTATTTAAAATTCTGAAATTGGAATGTAATATCTCTTCATTTGAAGAAAGTCCATGTAAAATATTCTTAGCCATATCTAAGGACTTGGTGTAAAATGGATTTTTCTTTGAAATGAAAATGCACGGTCCAGATTTTTCTAAGTCGGCTGCTTTATTTACATGTAAGGATATCACTAATTCTGCATTCAATTTATTTATCGTATTAATTCTTTCATCTAAATCAACAGAATAATCTCCCGTTCTGGTAAACACGAATTCAATACTTTCACTTTTATTTAATAATTTAATTTTTGAGGCAATGGCTTCTACCAATTGCTTTTCTGAAATTAATCCAGCAGTTGCACCCAAATCATTTCCACCATGAGCAACATCAATAACAATTATTCTTTTAGAATTATTGGAATTAAACGCTACAGAAATAACGACAGCTAAAATAGCTAAAAAGCTGATTATGGTTGATTTAGTTTTCATATTTAAGGTTTTGGTACTACTAATATAGAATTTTTTGTGTTATATTTATACATATGGAAAACAAGTATTTAATACCTAGAAAGAAGAATGATAAATTTCTTTTTATAAACCAACGAGTAAGAACTCTACTTTGGGTTATACTTATTCTAGCCTTCAACTCGCAATCAATCTATTCTCAAATACTCCAATCATCCTGCAGCACTACGGATTCTGTAAAAAATATCTTTAGAAAGCAAGCCGATCAACTGGTAGTGAGAAGAATGAATTTACCTAATTCACCATATAATGATAGTGTACTTATTTCATCAAAAAAATCGGATAGTGTATTGAACTCCTTGATTTCGGTTTACAATCTTCAAAATCTACCTGTTTTAGATACAATAAGACTATTTCAAGGCTTTAGGATTTTGCAAAGTTTTGAGTTAAGAGAATTTATCATTTCTGCAAATAACAATGTTCCGTGGATGGGAGAATTATCTAGTGGAACGATACCAACTGGGAATGCAGAAATTGACTCCATCTTATTGGAATACAATTTAAAATTCAAAGATTATTTTGGCTCCTCTGGCACTGATTATGTTTTATTGGGGTCACTCAAAAACGTTAATATTAATGCAATTTGTAACAAATTTAACTCTATTTCAAGTGTCATCAGTTGTGAGCCGAATGGCATATTTGGTGATGGTAATGATATTACAGACACCTTATATTCTGATCATGATTTATTAACCTATTCTATTGGTTGGGACGATTGTATTTCTGGGTGTACTAAAAGAAGATATTGGCAATTCAAATGTTACGATAGCTGTAAGGTTGAATTTAAACGAAGCTATGGCGATAATTTAACTTTTGTAGGGTTAAATAATACTCGAAAGGAGCCTATTCTTGTTTCTCCCAATCCATTTACAAATTACATTTCTATAGCAGGAGTTCAACCTCCATTTGAATACGCTATTTCTACTATTTACGGGCAAGTAATTGTTGAAAATACTTGTTATACCAACAATATTGAATCGTTAGATTTTATACCAAATGGCGTATATTTCTTATCGATAAAAAATAACTCTGATTGGTTTTCTACAAAGATAGTTAGAACTAGATAGAGTAGTGA
>CALRIM020000068.1:0-15079 GCA_943360385.1 Rhizobium sp. Q54
TTAGAAAAATCAGAAGAAATTGATAATTCGGTCTCGTTAAATTCTTTAATCACTTCCTCAGAATTTAAAAATTCTACAAATTTCTTAAACTCAAAAGACATTATATATAGAAATATAACGTCTTTGTAATTAATAACTTTATGCTTCTTAAAATTCTCCTTTGAATAATTATATACGATTCTATATTTCCTATAAGAGTTATGTTTAATATCCTTTAAAAATGCCCTGTCATTTGGTTTAGGATATATTGAAATATCATCCCTAAACCCTTCTTTAAGCATTTCTGCTACTTCTGTGCAACCTGAACAAGTCCTACCTGTAATACCAATTACAGTATACTTTTTTCTAAGAGAATAAATTTTGCTTAAATCCATAGCTTTCTATTTTTTTATACCGAACATATTTACTAACAGATATTTTACCTTCTCTTGTAATCTTTATATTCCAATCTTCACCCCTATTCTGAACTTTTACATTAAAAGCGTTTATCCAGGTTCTTATAAATGGTATATAAAAAGCATAAGCAATAGCTAGAATTATTGGTAAACTCCAAAAAATCCACTTCGAATAATTTGTATTTATGAAATTTATAAAAGAAGAATTACCATCAATTATTAATTCTTCAATAGAATAAAATAATAATCCTATTGATATTTTCCAATTGATAAATATCCAAGATATAATAAATGATGAAATGAATGAGTTAGATATCATTATTTTTAGTTCATTTTATAGCTGAAGTTCCAAGCATAACAATTATTGAGGGTTATTATACAGTATGATAAATTTAAAAAACTAAATTATTCATAACAATACTACAAATGTAGTATGTCAAACTGTCTGAAAAGCCTATTCTGATTTAATTTGGAAGGTTTTGAATATTGGGCAGCTGGATTATTGTACTGCAGGAACCAAAAGGAAAGAACATTCCCAATCAGATGGAAGGAAGAGTTAATTCTTGGTTTATTTATATTTTCACAAAAAAAATTCTACCGCTAAAACCGAAAACACCTCAGAGTCCTTATTCCGAGTATACAGTTCTCTTCGTCATATAATTTTTTCATGTTATGGTTCTATGGTCTCCTTCCCCTTCTTCTTTTTACCTCTTTCTATTTCTTCAAAAAAACGAAGCATTAAATCAAGGTGCTTTGCATATAGAAGTAAACTCTCTTTCATTACATGTTCATCTGTTTGAGGAATAGTTTTATCCATAAAACACCTTAAATAATAAGAGGAGATGTAAGCGTTATGATCGAATTTTTCTGATGTTGGAACATAAAGAATGTACGGTGCATGTACTTGATTGAAAAAGCTAGAAAACCCCTTTTTTCCAGTACCTGCACACAACATTATCGGGAATGGATAAGAAACTTTCTCCACCACAATTTTCTGATAAACTTCTGGCCAAAACTCCTTTATTTTATTGCTATCGTTAGTGTATTCGATGGTGGTTTCTAAGGAGACAAAACCTTTTATTTTGGAATTAGTATTGAAAGTTCTAAATCCCATTTGAGCACCCCAACTATGTCCAATAAAAAACAAGGTAGAATTAGCACTTACCTTTTCTGCGAAATTGACAATAAAATTCAAAC
Organism: Rhizobium sp. Q54; assembly: GCA_943360385.1. GTDB lineage: Bacteria > Bacteroidota > Bacteroidia > Sphingobacteriales > Sphingobacteriaceae > CAJBVG01. The sequence goes on from CALRIM020000068.1 coordinate 1,593, forward strand.
TTTCTTCCTCTTCATTTTTTATAATTTTAGCAAATGGTTTTAGTCCAAAAGTTGAATTGGCAAAGGGTAAATGAAAATCGCCCGAAACAAAAACATATCCTCTGGAAGCAAAATACTCTGCCATGGCCACATTTTCTGCTCCATTACTTTGCGATCCGTGATGATAAACAATTACGGGAAAGCTAGTTTTCATTGGTAGTTTAGCCCTACAACTCCTTGTTTTTATTTTTCCAATCTGATCATAAATATCATTAAAGGTATAGTCTCCAAATTCGTTTGGGTGCCCCGTTTCATAATTTTCAGAAATAAAGTCTCTCATAAAAATCTCCTCCCCGTTTTTCTCCATCTGCTTTTGTATTTCTTCTAATTCTACCCTGCCCTTTACCTTAAAAATATCTTCATAAGAAATAAATTCATTCGAATTCGATTTAGTTATCGGATGCCAAATCCGAATAGTAATTGGCTTTGCACCCTTATATTCAAACTCTTCGTAGTGATATCGATTATCAAAAACAATGGTGTCTGTATAACCAACCTTGTATTTACCAAGTGATACAAAATCGTACATAGATTTCTGCCCGAAAACTACGATGCTTTGAATGGTAAACAGCAAGAATAACAGGGGTGCTTTCATATCTTATGTATTCAATGCTATAATCGTGTCAACCCTTCTAAATCGGCCTTACCGTTTTTCAGAAACTCATAAGTCATGCGATCAGCAAAACAATCGATAAACTGAATACCTTTTAGCTTTCTGCCTTTAAAAAAGGTATTGGTAAGGGTGGCGTTTCTAAATATTACTTTAGAAAAAGAGCAATTATCAAAAGAACATTCCTCCATGGCTCCATTAAACTCCATGTTAGAAATATGCGACTGTTCTAATGAGGCTAATTTTATGACTGCATTTTCCACTTTGCAATTTTTCAGGGCCGATGTTTTTAACACGATGCCCGATAAGTTCGCATCAGAAAAATTGCAGTTGCGTATATCACTCGAGGTAAACTCAGTGTCGATAAGCGAACACCCTACAAACTCATTATTCTCTATATGTGAGGACTTTATTTTACTATTCCGCATCTCCGAATTAGAAAAATCACATCCCACTATATTATTAGAATCGAGCATTAAGTCCGACAATTCTGAACCAATAAATTTGCAGTTTTTCATATTAGAAGAACTGAATTTTTCCTTAAGATTATTTAATCCCGAAAAATCGGCATCTACCCAGTTTCCGCTAGACATGTTCCAAGGTAAACCCGCTTTAACTTTTGGTTTCGTTGTTGAACTTTCTGAAGGAAGATTTTCGCTTAACACAAACTGAGTCTCGGAAAAATAATTTAAGTCGACCCCGAAAATTTCGGCTAAGCGATTTAAGGTAGAAATATCGGGCATAGACTCCCCGCGCTCCCATTTACCTACCGCTTGAGCACTAATAGATACTTGCTGTGCAAGCTCTGCTTGAGAAAGGTTAATTTTCTTTCTGGCTGTTGCAATTTTATTGCCAATTGATTTTGAATTTAGCATCATTTTATTTTTTTGTTTGATGCAACAAATTTAGGATGCCTCTAATGCTGCATGCAACTTTTGTCCGCTACCTTTGGTTGTAATATCGCTACTTTTAGTTGTATTTGGAAACGAATTTCGTGTGCTCATGTGCTCGTTTGCTCGTAAATAGCTACACGACCCAGAGCAGAGGTTGCTGAGCCCTGTCTGCCGATAGGTAGGTTAGCCTCAGGAACAAAGTGACAGACTGATGGTCTTCTTACTCTGCGAGATATTTCATAAACCAATTTGGAACTTTATCGGTATCTACAATTTTAACATCTTGACCATTGGTTATTTCTGCAATCAATAAACTTGCCATACCAGAATTATCCCAAACATACGCTCTATCACTTAATTTTACAGCTCGTTTAAGATTTTCTAAACTTCTGAAATACCTATCCCTTATTGTTTCCGGATAAACTGCGTGTCCCATTTGAGCTACTCTTACATTTACCCTACTAATATTAATTTCTGGATCTTTGGTTGCAATAAAATATAAATAAATTCTATAACCATTGTCTTTTGCCAATTGAATAAACTTAATCTTACTTTCTAGGAGAAAATTTACTGTTTAGAAAAAAAGATTGTATTTCAGTTTGATCAATGCTAAGTTGATAAGCATTAAAAAGTAGTACTTTACTTGCTTTAAGTAAACTTTCTATATCATCAGCATTTACATAAACTCCGAAAGGAATTTCTGGCTGCAAACTTTTAACAATTGTGGTTTTACCAGAGCCATTAGGACCAGCAAATATTCTCATTCGCTTAGTGGCCATATTTTATCGAAGTTTAAATGTTTTTGGCAATTGCCTACCACTTTTTTCGATTTTTTTAACAAAGCGTTTAGACCCATCTGCTTTAATTTCATATAAAGCATCATCCTCCTCAATAAACATTGGAATTTTAGTCTTTTTTGCGGCTTCATTTGCTTTAAAAGTAGCTAATATTGCTGCTCCAGCAATTGCTCCAAGAATAGTTCCGCCTTCTTTGTTTTTGGATAATAATGCTCCCAAGGCAGCTCCAATTACTCCTCCAGCAATAAGTGATTCAACTATTTCATCATCATTATTCATAATACAAATTTAATCAATTTCAAAGCACATTCTCAAGACTATACAAAATTTCATGAAAATTGATTCTCCTAATGTAGTTTATTCTTAGCCCTGAGGACCAGTTTGCACATTTACGCATCTGCACATCTACGCATTTGCACATTGGTTAGCTTTCACGCACCAACAAATCCTCCGCCATCTTCACCAACAACTCCTTCACACTCTCCTTGCCTTTTACCTTTTCTAAAATCGAAAATGCTTGGTCGGCGTATTCTTTTATTTTTTGTTCGGTGAGTTGTGGGATGTTTAATTCGTTGTAGATTTTTGTAATGGCAGCAACTTTATCTTCGGCTTTAAATACTTGGATACTTTCCCAATGTTTTAGTTCAGCGAGTTGGGCTGGGTTGGCGAGGTTATGTGCCTCTATCCACAGAAATGTTTTTTTGTTCGATATAATATCTCCGCCTACTTGCTTGCCAAATTTTTCGGGATTTGCATATACATCCAAATAATCGTCTTGCAGCTGAAAAGCAATGCCCATAAGCCTTCCGAACTCATACAACATTTTAACTTCTTCATTTGGTGCATTGGCAATAATGGCACCTATTTCTAAACTGCAGCCTAAGAGAACTGCAGTTTTTAATTCAATCATATGAATGTACTCTTCTATCCTAACGTTTGCTTGCGTTTCGAACAACATGTCTATTTGTTGCCCTTCGCAAACTTGTATCGCTGTTCTATTAAATATTTTTAATAAACTCGGTAAAATTTCCTTCGGATAATTTACAAACAACTCGTAAGCCTCAATAAGCATTACATCTCCAGAGAGTATCGCCGTATTCTGATTCCATTTTTCGTGAACAGTGGGCTTACCTCTACGGATAGGCGCTGCATCCATAATATCATCGTGTATTAAACTGAAATTATGGAAGGTTTCTACCGCAATGGCTGCTTCTATGGCTTCTTCGTGATTATCGGAATACAAGTGATGCGCTAATAAAACCAATACTGGGCGCATTCTTTTTCCACCTAAACCCATTATATAATCCAATGGATCATACAATTGCTCTGGGTATTTAGAATACTTTTTTTCTTTAATTCTAGTAGATACTAACTCTTGTAATTCAACAATCTTTTGCATTAATACTATTTTCTTTTTTTGTTGTATGTTCGTTTGCTCGTGTGCTCATTTGCTCGTGTGCTCGTATTCTCATGTACACGAGTGGCAGCTTTTTTGGTAAAGTTTAATGGTGCGTCTTCTGTTATTAATTCAAAATCGATTTGCTTTTTCGTTAATTCCACCTTTTTCACCTTAATTTTTACCTCATCGCCTAATTGGTATTTACGCTTAAATCGTTGCCCAACAATGCAATAATTCTCTGGATCCAACACATAGAAATCATCATTGATATCTCGTAAACGAATCATGCCTTCGCATTTGTTTTCTATAATCTCCACATAAATGCCCCATTCGGTTACTCCCGAAATTATACCAACATAAGTTTCGCCAACTTGTTCTGATAAAAATTCAGCTTGTTTGTATTTAGTAAATAATCGCTCGGCATCGGCAGCACGTTTCTCCATTTGCGAAGAATGCAAACACATTTTTTCATAAATCTCTGCATCCACACTCGATTTTCCATCCAAGTAATGTTGCAATAATCGATGCGCCATTACATCTGGGTATCTTCTAATGGGTGAGGTAAAGTGAGTATAATAATCGAATGCCAACCCATAATGACTCGTTTTCTTGGTCGTGTATACAGCCTTCGCCATAGAACGAATAGCCAATTGTGTTAACACATTCTGTTCTTTCTTTCCTTCCACATCGGCCATCAATTTATTTAAAGAGGTAGAAATCTCTTTGTGATTTTTGGTTTGAACTTTATATCCAAATCGTGCGGCGAACTTCGCAAAGCCATTTAAAACCTCCTCATTCGGAGCATCGTGAACCCTGTACACAAAAGTAAGCGCCATTTTCTTTTTGCCTTTGGTAGCAATAAATTCGGCCACTTTACGATTCGCTAACAACATAAAATCTTCAATTAATTTATGCGCGTCGTTTCGTTCTTTTACATATACTCCAATTGGTTTACCTGCTTCATCTAACCTAAACTTCACTTCTGTAGTTTCGAAATTAATCGCTCCTTCTTTAAACCTTCGTTCACGCAATGCATAAGCAATGGTATTTAAGGTGGTTAATTCTTCCACATAATCGCCTTCTTTATTTTGCAAAATATCCCACACTTCTTCGTAAGCATATCTCCTACGAGAATGAATAACGGTTCTACCAAACCACTCTTCTAACACATTCCCTTTTAAATCCATTTTAAACACGGCAGAGAAGCAAAGCTTATCTTCGTTTGGTCGTAGGGAACAAAGTTCATTAGAGAGCTTCTCTGGCAGCATAGGAATTACTCTACCTACCAAGTACACCGAGGTACCGCGGTTTTCAGCTTCCTTATCTAATTCTGTATTCGGTTGCACATAATGCGATACATCGGCAATATGTACACCTACTTCAAAATTTCCATCATCCAACTTCTTAAAAGAAATAGCATCATCAAAATCTTTTGCATCTACCGGGTCAATGGTAATGGTTAAAGTATCTCTAAAATCTCTACGCTTGGCAATTTCTTTAGGATCCATTTTTTCAGAAATGGCTTTCGATTCTGCTTCTACTGCTTTAGGAAATTCTAGTGGAAAGCCATATTCGGCAAGCACAGCATTCATTTCCGTAGCATTCTCTCCTTGCTTACCCAATACATTTATAATTTCACCCATTGGGTTCTTCGCACCTTCGGGCCATTCCGTTAATTTAGCCACTGCCTTATCTCCATCTTTTGCTCCATTCAATTGGTCGAGTGGAATAAAAATATCGTGCAACATTTTTTTATTATCGGGTACTAAAAATGCAACACGTGGCGATACTTGTACTACTCCGGTAAATTCTGTTTTAGATCGATGTAATATCTCCAATACTTCCCCTTCTAAATGCTTACCATTTCTTTTGGCGTACACAAAAACTTTTACTTTATCGCCATTCAATGCATTGCGTAATTTACGTGGAGCAATAAAAATATCTTCTTCCATGCCCTCCACAATTAAATAGGCTGAACCGCTCTGAGCCATGTCTACAATACCTTCTACATGGTTTTGCAATGCTTTTGCTTGGTATTTTCCTTTAGAAACTTCGTCTACTTTACCCTCATGTTCCAGGTCTAAAATTATTTCCTGAACAATTTGTCGGGTATCGTTATCATCAATATTAAGCTTGGCCGATACTTGTTTGTAATTAAATATCTGCGTGATATTTTTTACAAACACTTCGAATACCAAAGTGCTCAATATATTTTTGATGGCATTATTTTTTTTCTTTGTCATATTATTAAAATTTAATCTTGAGGAATTGCCTCAATCAATAATCGCGTATACTCCTCTTTGGGGTGTGCATACACTTCATCTGGGAAACCTTCTTCTACTATGGCTCCCTTATTCATTACAATCAATCTATCCGAAAAATGTTTTACAACGGATAAATCATGTGAAATAAAAATATACGAAAGCGAATATTTCTCGCGTATATCGCTTAATAAATTAAGCACTTGTGCTTGTACCGATACGTCTAAGGCCGAAACCGACTCGTCGCATATAATGAGTTTTGGCTCCAATACCAATGCCCTAGCAATGCATACTCGTTGTCTCTGTCCTCCAGAAAACTCGTGCGGATACCTATCAAAATGTTCTTTGAGTAATCCCACACTCTCCAAAATCTCCAAACATTTTTCTATTCTCCTTTTTCGATTTTCATACAATCCATGTACTTCCATAGGCTCCATCAATGCCTGCCCAATAGTAAGTCTTGGGTTTAAGGATGAATAAGGATCTTGAAATACAATTTGCATTTTAGAACGAAGTTTTCGCATTTCCGAATTCTTCAAACTCGTAATATCTATTCCATCAAACTCAATGGTTCCATAAGTAGGTTCCATTAAACGAAGTATACATCTGCCCAAAGTGGTCTTCCCACAGCCCGACTCCCCAACTAAACCAAGTGTTTCGCCTGGATACAACACCAAATTAATGTCTTCTACTGCCTTCACAAATTCTGTACTTTGTGCAAATAATCCTTTGCGGATAGGGTAATATTTTTTCAGATGCTCTACTTTTAAAATTGGCTCTTGTGCATACAACATAGCTCTCCTAGCCTGCAATTCAGCATCTGTTTTTATGTATTTTGAAATATCAAAATCTGCTTGATCTGGATTTTTCTTTACAAAATCGCTCATGGTTGGTAAGCGATTTAAGCTTCTACTCATAGAGGGTCTGCATGCTATCAAACCTTTTGTGTACGGGTGTTTCGGATGATTCAGTAATTCGTGCGATGCTCCCTGCTCCACCATATCACCTTTATACATTACAATTATTTCATCGGCAATTTCGGCTATCAATCCTAAATCGTGCGAAATAAAAATCATGCTCATGTTGCGCTCTTTAATTATTTGTAGGAGCAACTCAACAATATTTTTTTGCACGGTTACATCGAGCGCAGTTGTGGGTTCATCAGCAATTAATAAATCCGGATTACAGCTCAATGCCATGGCAATCATCACACGTTGTTTTTGTCCGCCCGATAGTTCATATGGATAGGAATCTATCATTTTCTCCGGACGAGGAAGCTTCACTTCTTCAAACAATTCAATGGTTTTTAATCGCGCCTCTTCGTATGTTAATCCGAGGTGCAATTGTAACACTTCTATAATCTGATACCCACATTTCAATACCGGGTTTAAGGAAGTCATGGGTTCCTGAAAAATCATGGCCATTTTTGCACCACGAAGTTTACAGAGTTCCTCTTCCTTCAACTCCAATAAATTCAATACTTCCGAACCATTTCTAAAGGTGATTTTTCCTTCTACTTTCGCATTGGGAGCCAATATGCCCATAATACTAAGCGAAGCAACGGATTTACCAGAACCCGATTCGCCCACAATACCACAAATTTTGCCTCTAGGAATTACAAAAGAAATATTTTTTAGCGCGGTGCTAGTTCCTTGATCGTTCTTAAAATGTACTGAAAGGTTTTCAACCTGTAAAATAGGTTCCATTAGAAATTGTTGTAATTCCCCTAAACATAATAAATATTTTCTGTTCGGATGGTGTTTTGATTGTTAAATCTTAATAACAATTGTGCAACAGTAACTACATCATTGTAACAATAATCCACAATTCTCTGTAAATCGTTTTGTTTATAATATACTTTTTGAACGGAGGAACGATCAAAATCTTTTTTAGAAGTTTCTATTTTGAACAAATAAGCTAGGTGCTCTAAACTGGTAAAATGCTTATAATCGCCAAACTTCCAATACTCCAACGTATCCAAATGTTGTAACTCTGGAGCCTTGTTTGAACATTGATTCAGTATTTCTGGGATTTCTATTCCATTAATCAACATTCTTCTGCATATAAATGGGAAGTCGAATGCCTTGCCATTGTGTGCACACAGAATAGTTTGAGGATTTAATTTTTGAAGAAAGGCTTTAAACTCTAATAACAGAAAGCGTTCATCATCATTATAAAAACACCTTAATTTTAAAAACTCACAATTAGGTTCCTTGCCAATATTTCCTACACATATACAAACTATTCTTCCAAATTCGGCAAATACTCCCGCATCTGCATACCTTTCGGAGTCTGTTAGTTCATCCGAATTAATATACCGAGCTTTGCGGTCCCATAGATATTTATCCATCCCTTCCAAATCATCATACTCTGCATGAAGTGAAACGGTTTCTATATCTAAAAATAAAACATCTTGAATTTTAGAGCGTAAAAACATGATGTAAACTTATTGTGTAATTATTTAATCATTACCCCTGGTTTATTTATAATCGGTATTCGAATAAAATTCGATTCCGTTACACTCTCCGTTAAGAAAATATATTTCTTATCGAAGATTTCGCCATTGATATAATAACTTAACCAGAACTCGTTGTTAATAGCAAATAATTTTTCGTCGATTAATTCCACAGCTGCTGATTTACCAGCTGCTAAATCCCCAATAAAATGACGAAAAACAGTTGTCTTCACATTTTCTCCTTCTATAGTGCCATACCCTTTAGAGCTTATAAGAACATTTTGAATTTCTACCTCTTTTAAGTTTAATACATAAACTTTCCATGAGCGAAATTGCACTTGCTCTTCCTCCAATACTACTGCAATGGCTACTCCCTCAACAATATTTTGAGGAATATCTTTTTTCATTTTCTTTAATTATTTCCCTGCACTTTTCTTTGGTGCCGCTTTCTTTGGAGCTGCTTTTTTTGCTGCTTTTTTAGGAGCTGCCTTTTTCGGTGCTGCTTTTTTAGTGCCAGCTGCTTTCTTCGGTGCCGCCTTTTTAGGTGCTGCTTTCTTCGCTCCTTTTTTTAGCTCTGCTTGTGGCTCTACTTCACCTGCAATTTTAAAAATATCTTCATACGTAAGCGTTGTTGCTTCTGTTCCTTTCGGAATTTTAAGGTTCAATTTTCCGTACTGAATATAAGGTCCCCATCTGCCGTTCAACACTTTTACTAATTCACTTTCTGGGTATGCTTTAATTAATTTATTAGCATCTTTTTCTCTCTTCGCTAAAATCAATTCAATAGATCTTTCTAAAGTAACCGTATACGGATCATCTTCTTTGGTTAACGACGTAAAAATACTATTGTGTCGAATGTAAGGTCCAAATCTACCAATACCAATGGTTACATCTTTATCTTCAAACTGACCAAGTAATTTTGGCATCTTAAATAACTCCAACGCTTCTGCTAGGCTTAGCGTTTCCACCATTTGTCCTGGACGTAAACTTGCGAATCGTGGTTTAACTCCAGTCTCTTCATCGGCTTCTCCAATTTGAACATACGGTCCGTATCTACCAATTTTAACTGAAATCGGTTTTTGAGTTTCTGGATCCAATCCTAATTCACGAGTAGCATTTGCCCTGTCGGCATTTTCTATCGTATTTTCTACATCCTTATGGAAAGGGGTGTAAAAAGTTTCAATCATTTTTGTCCACTCGGTTAAACCTTGTGCTATATCATCGAACTCTTTTTCTACTGTTGCAGTAAAATTATAATCCACAATATTTTGGAAATGTTGCACCAAGAAATCGTTTACCAAAGCTCCAATATCCGAAGGAAATAATTTAGATTTCTCTACACCAGTTTGCTCCGTTAATTGCTCTTGAACAACTTCATTTCCTTTAATGGTTAACACTCTATACATGCGTTGCTTACCTTCTCTATCTTCTTTCACCACATATCCTCTATTTTGTATAGTACCAATGGTTGGTGCATATGTAGAAGGTCTACCTATTCCAAGCTCCTCTAGTTTCTTCACTAAACTTGCTTCTGTATAGCGAGCAGGTGGGCGCGAATAACGCTCCATTGCTTTAATGTTATCGAGATTTAATGCTTGCTGTTCTGCTAATACAGGCAACATTTTATTGTCTGCTTCCTCGTCGTTTAAATTTGCATCATCTTCATCGTCGATCGATTCCATGTACACCTTTAAAAACCCATCAAATTTCAACACTTCACCTTGTGCTGTTAATTCTTCTGGTCGAGTAGAGATGGAAATTTTAGCAGTTGTTTTTTCAAATTGAGCTTCACTCATTTGAGAAGCAATGGCACGTTTCCAAATTAATTCGTACAAGCGCTTTTCTGCTGCATCACCATCAACCGTATGGCGATCAAAGTATGTTGGACGAATCGCTTCGTGGGCTTCTTGTGCACCAGCCGACTTCGTTTTATATTTTCTTAATTGATGATATTGATTTCCGTAAGCTGTTAAAATTTCTTTTTCTGCAGCCTGAAGCGCGGTATCCGATAAGTTCACCGAATCGGTACGCATATAGGTAATCTTACCCGATTCGTATAATTTCTGCGCCACACTCATGGTTCTAGAAACCGAGAACCCTAATTTCCTACTTGCTTCTTGTTGTAATGTTGATGTGGTAAAAGGTGCGGATGGCGTGCGTTTCGCAGGTTTTACCTCCAAAGATCTCACAGCATATTTTGCAGGAATACAATCCTGTAAGAATTTCTCAGCATCCGATACTTTAGCAAAACGTGACCCTAATTCAGCTTTAAATGCTGTTTTCTTTGATCCATCTGTATTAAACAATGCCATTACTTTAAAAGAAGCATCGGCATTGAAATTGTTTATTTCTCTTTCTCTATCAACAATTAAACGTACAGCAACAGATTGCACACGCCCTGCAGATAATGAAGGTTTAACTTTACGCCACAAAACAGGCGATAATTCGAAACCTACCAAGCGATCTAACACGCGACGAGCTTGCTGCGCATACACCAAATTATAATCGATACTTCTAGGATTTTCGATTGCCTTTATTATGGCAGGCTTTGTAATTTCGTGGAAAACAATACGTTTCGTTTTCTTAGCATCTAAGCCTAAGGTCTCAAACAAGTGCCATGAAATAGCTTCTCCCTCACGGTCCTCATCGGATGCTAGCCACACCATTTCGGCGCCCTTCGCAAGCTTCTTTAATTCGGCCACAAGAGCCTTTTTCTCCGAAGGAACCTCATATTGTTGAGCAAAATTGTTTTGAATATCGATGGCGTTATTCCCCTTCACCAAATCGCGTATATGTCCATAGCTAGACTTCACCATAAAGTCTTTCCCTAAATACCCTTCAATCGTTTTCGCCTTTGCTGGTGACTCTACTATTAATAAATTTTTAGCCATAATTTTTTTCCTAATCTAATTATTAAATCCATACCCACAGAATGCAAATAAACATAAACTAATGCCTAAGTGCAAATTAGAGGGCGTTTTGAAACGCATTTCGTTCATTTTTAGAGTGATATCTCGTAGCTCGTGGTTCGTGTGCTCGTGATTCGTATGCTCATGGTTCGTGTGCTCGTTTAACGTTGGACGGAAGACTTTGGACATTGGACTAATGACACAGGACCAAGGACTAAGGACCAATTTCTAAAGACCAAGGACTAAGGCCGTTGTTTGTAATCCAAGATTTCCCTAATTTGGCACTATGAACACCATCGGATTTTTCGAAATACAATCTTCGAACCCAGAACGAGACATCAGGTTTTATAGTGCAATATTTAATTGGACATTCATCAAACAAGAATTTATTCCTATAGAGTATTATAGAATAGAAACTCCAAGTATTTATGGTGGTTTATTAAAACGACCTGCCCCATTACCACCTCCTCAAAGTGGTACTAATGCATTTGTTTGTTCTATACAGGTAGAAAATTTTGATGCCACTGAAAAACTAATTATTTCTAATGGCGGGCAAATTGCTATTCCAAAGTTTGAAATTCCAGGAAGATGCTATCAAGGTTATTTTGTGGATTTGGATGGCAATACGTTTGGGATCTTTGAAGTAATATAGTTCGTGTGCTCGTGATTCGTGTGCTCATGTGCTTAGCTAAACCACTATCGACGCGATAAATCGCGTCGGAGCTTTTGGAATGTGTGGAGGTTGGACGTAAGACAAGAATTTGCTATTTTGGCCCGATGAACAGAATTTTAACGCTACTCCTTTTATTTTCTACCACCTTTCTTTTTGCCCAGGATACGATCTATTACAACATAGACCAAAAAAAAGTATCAAAGGATTCTGAATTTGCTACTTATGAAGTAAATCAATTCAAAAAAGAAAAAAACAGATATTTTTCAGAAACCTATAATACTAACCATTCCTTGCGTTGGAAATCTTCTTATAAAGATTCGCTTTACACTAATCTCGATGGAGAAAGCATTGTTTATTTCGAAAATAGCAATAAAATAAAATCACTAAAAAATTATGTTAACGATACCTTACATGGAGAATTAACTACCTATTGGAAAAATGGCACACTTAGAAGAAAAGATTTGTTTGAAAATGGCAAATTGAAGGAAGGAGTTTGTTATGATTCAAATGCAGTTGTAATTCCACATTTCGATTATGAGATTATTCCTGAATATATTGGTGGCGAAAGTAAATTATTAAAAGACATATCGCTTAACACCAAATATCCTTTCACAGCAAGAGAAAATAATATTCAAGGAAAAGTATACTTGAGTTTTATTGTCAATGAAGAAGGTAATGTTGAAAACATACAAGTAACAAAATCTGTTCATCCCTTACTTGATAATGCAGCCTTGAAATGCCTTACTAAGACATTTAAAAAGAACAAATTTACACCTGGTTATGAAGATTTAGAACCTGTGAAAGTACAATATAATATGCCAATTAATTTTAATATACCGAAGGATTATTGGAAAACTAAATAATTCGTATTCTCGTTTAACGTTGGACGGAATACGATGGACGCAAGACGTTGGACGGAATACGGAGCTTAACCGATGACGATAGCCGTCGACTAAGGACAAAGGACTAACGACAAACGACAAAGGACAAAGGAAAATGAGCTACAACCAAACCTACACCAAACAAACCTATACCTCTACCCCTCTTGAAAAGGACGAATACGAGCAATGCACCTTTATACAATGCAACTTTGCACAGGCTGATCTTGCTAAAATTGTGTTTGTAGATTGTGAGTTTAAAGAATGCAATTTGAGTTCTGCAAACATCAACCAAACTGCTTTTAGGGAAGTAAAATTTAAGGATTGCAAGTTAGTGGGCTTGCATTTTGAAAATTGTAATGAGTTTCTTCTTTCTGTTAATTTCGAAAATTGCAATCTCAGTCTTTCCATCTTTTATAATAGAAAACTAAAAAAGACTTCCTTTATCAATTGTAATTTACAAGAAGTAGATTTTTCTGATTGCGATTTAGCTGCTGCCAAATTCAACAATTGCGATTTACATAGAGCCGTATTTGAAAACACCAATTTAGAAAATGCAGATTTAAGTACTTC
>CALRIM020000069.1:0-15030 GCA_943360385.1 Rhizobium sp. Q54
TGTCGGCATTGCAACTCATGAATGGTAATGGGGGGTGGCCTTTGAATTGTATTCTTTTGCCAGATGGTCGTCCTGTTTATGGGGGGACTTATTTCAAGAAAAATGATTGGATAAATATTCTAAGTAACGTAGCTGCTGTACATCGAAACAAACCTCAAGAATTATTAGATTATGCTGATAAATTAATAGAAGGTGTACGGAAAATGGAGTTCATTTCTGAAAAAGCTATATCGGAGAAAATTCCAGATGATTTTTTGAAAGAACACTTACAAAATTGGATGCGTTTTTTAGATTTAGAAAATGGTGGAACCCAAGGTGCACCTAAGTTTCCAGTTCCTTGTAACCTTCAGTTTTTACTTGCTTACGAACATTTCTTTAAACAAGATGTATTATCCTATTATTTGCAAAACACCCTGCATAAAATAGCTCGTGGTGGTATCTATGATCAAGTAGGGGGGGGGATTTACCGATATTCTGTTGATGGTATTTGGAAAATTCCTCATTTCGAAAAAATGCTGTATGACCAAGCACAAATGATTAGCTTATACGCTGAGGCCTTTTCTAAATATAGAAATCCATTGTATTTAAAAACAATGAAAAGCATCATTAACTTTTGTAATAGAGAATTATTTAATACAGAAGAACACTCCTACTATTCTGCATTGGATGCCGATTCGGAAGGAGTGGAGGGTAAATATTATTGCTTTACAAAGAAAGAACTTGTTGATGTTTTAGGTACTCAGTCCGAACTTTTTATGGAGTATTTTCAATGTACTGAGGAAGGAAATTTCGAACATGGACTAAATAATTTATTCATGATTACAACTCGTGAAGAGTTTTTCGATAAACATAAACTCGATGAAACTCAATGGGAGCAAAGGGTAGAGGAAAGTTTGAGGAAATTATTTTCATATAGGAAAGATAGAGTTCGCCCTGGTTTAGATGATAAACAATTATGTTCTTGGAATGCACTGATGATACAAGGACTGTGCGATGCGTATAAAGTTACTGGAGATACTTCATATAAAACTGCTGCAAAAAGTACCATGAATTTTATACTATTAAAAATGAGTAATGGTATTAAATTATATAGAAGTTATAAAAATGGTGAAGCTAAAGTAAATGCTTTTTTAGATGATTATGCCTTCGTAATAAAAGCCTTATTAAGCCTTTATGAAATTTCATCTAAACAAGAATATATACAAAAAGCGGAAGAACTAATGCTGCATTGTATGGGAGAATTTTATGATGAAAAAGCTGGTATGTTTTGGTATACATCGACTTCTTCAGAGGAACTAGTGGCTCGTAAACAAGAGTATTACGACTCAGTTATACCATCTTCCAATTCTGTAATGCAATATAATCTTAAAACATTGGGAATATTAATAAACAATAGTCTTTATGAAGATATTGCCGATGGAATGATGCATTCTATGCTGCCATTATTAAGGAGATATCCACCCTCATTTTCTGGTTGGGCAGGCTATATGTTAAAGAAGCAAGTTGGTGAAATGGAGTTGGTAGTTTCTGGAAAAAATGCCGAAAATATTTACCTAGAAGTTGCCAAGGAGTTTTTACCAAATGTACTATTGAATTTTTCTAAGGTTGAAGTTAATACACCCCTTCAAATCGGACGTTTTAACCCTACTAAAACACTATTATATGTTTGTAAAAACAAGGCTTGTTTATTGCCAGTAGAAAATGTTTCCGAAGCAATAAATCAATTACAATCTAAGTAAGTTTTAATAAAAAGAGTGTCCGCATCCATACCTTTTACATCTTGTATGCTATAAATGGAGTAATAAGTAGTGGGCACCCATTCTATTATTTTTACAGATCGGTATAAGTTATTGTTGTTTTGAAAATAAATTCGAATTTTATCTGGCGATTTAATATCGCCAAATACATCAATAAATTTTAAGGGTAGCTTTTCTTCAATTGAACTGAAACGTGTTTTATTTCCTGTGCTGGAGGATACATAAGACTTTTGCCAAGCAGCTTTGTTAATATCAAATTCCAAAAAACTCTGTATGTCTTTTTCTACATCTGTAAATGCAATTTTGTTTCTTTCTATTTTATCTTTCTTAAATAAAACAGTTTTGCATGCAGAATCTTTCTGAGATTGAATGAAGGATACTTCTTTATTAACCAACTTACTAATGGATATTGGATAGTATTCTATTAATTCTGTTTTCTTATTACCAGAAGTGCATGCAAAAAAGGTCATTGAAAGGAATAAAAAAAATAAGTTTTTTTTCATTTTTATTTAATTAATAAGCTGTTTCCGTTCATTTCTGCAGCTTTCGGTAAACCTAATATTTCTAATATAGTTGGAGCGATATCTGCTAACCCACCATCTTTAAGTTTATACTCACTGTTGTCTATTAAAATGCATGGAACTAAATTGGTAGAATGAGCTGTATTAGGAGTACCATCTTCATTTATCATAAAATCAGCATTTCCATGATCCGCAATAATAATAAATGAGTATCCATTTTTCAATCCAGTTTCTACAACTTTTTGAGCACAACTATCTACTGTTTCCACTGCTTTTACTACTGCCTCAAAAACACCTGTATGCCCCACCATGTCGGGGTTTGCAAAGTTCAAACAAACAAAATCTACTTCTCCTTTTTCTAGTTCTTTGGTGATTGCATCCGTAATTCCAAAGGCACTCATTTCCGGTTGAAGATCATATGTGGCAACTTTGGGTGAAGGAATCATTATTCTACTTTCATTTTCGAACGGAATTTCTCTACCACCCGAAAAGAAAAAGGTTACATGAGGGTATTTTTCTGTTTCAGCAATTCGTATTTGCTTTTTGTTATTATCTGCTAATACTTCACCAAGTGTATGGGCTAAATTATCTTTTTCAAAAATTACATCAACACCAACAAAAGATTCATCATAACTCGTCATGGTTACATAATGCAAATTAAGTTTATGCATATTAAACTCATGTATATCTCGTTGGGTTAAGGCAATCGTAATTTCACGAGCACGGTCTGTTCTAAAGTTAAAGCTAATTACCACATCACCATCGGTAATGGTTGCAATGGTTTTACCACTTTCATCTGTACATGAAATGGCTTTCATAAACTCATCGGTAATATTTTCGGTGTATTGATGTTCTACACTAGCAATTGCATCGGTACTTTTTATGCCGTCGCCATTTACCAAAAGCTCATAGGCTAATTTCACACGTTCCCAACGCTGATCGCGATCCATTGCATAATACCTTCCAATTACGCTTGCCAGTTTTGAGGAATTATTTTTCTCTGTATTGTATTTTAGTAATTCTCTTAAATATCCCGCCCCACTTTTCGGATCGGTATCTCTTCCATCCATAAATGCATGAATAAATACCTTTTTGTTATCGTTTGCAGTTGCAATATCGCAAAGTGCTTTTAGGTGGTTTATATGGGAATGAACGCCTCCATCAGAAAGCAGTCCAATAAAATGTACATTTTTGCCTTCTTTTTTAGCGTATTCCAATGCTTGTTTCAACACCTTATTGGATGCTAAGGTGCCATCTTTTGCTGCTTTATGAATCTTTACTAACTCTTGGAAAATTACTCTTCCAGACCCAATTGTAAGGTGTCCAACCTCAGAATTACCCATTTGACCTTCTGGTAAACCCACCGCCTCTCCCGAAGCAACTAACTTAGAGTGAGGGTATTTCGAGTATAATGAGTCTACAAAAGGTGTTTTAGCGTGCTGTATGGCATCCGATTTTATTTTGGTTCCTAATCCCCATCCGTCTAAAATTAGAAGGGCTAATTTCTTTTTTTCCATATACAAATATACTAAGCCAAAATGATTGGCACAGTTTTTAAGGGTAAATAATACATTATAGTGTATTTAATGAAGAAATTATTATTTCTAGTTTTTCTAACAGTGGCATCTATTGGCAGTTCCTTCGCTCAGTCGGAATTTGTTGATGATATTACACAAGCCTTTAAATCTGCAGATCAACGACTGTTATCGAAGTACTTTGGTAATAAAATAGAAATTACCTTATTAGACCAGTCGAATGTATTTAGTAAATCTCAAGCGGAGTTAGTAATGAAAGACTTTTTCAGTAAATACGATCCTATCGATTTCCAGGTTTTATATAAAAATACTCCAACACAAGACGCCGCAAGATTTGCCATCGGCCAATTAGATACAAAGGCGGGTAAGTTCAGAATTTTCTTCATCATAAAAAGTATAGATAATACACTCTATTTACAAGAAATGCGTTTCGAACAAGAACGTACTCGTTAAATTATTACATTTGCCTAAATTATAATAGCGCAAATGAATTTTTCAGAAAAATATTTATTAGACTTTATTGATTTAGCCATTGCCGAAGACATTGGAGATGGAGATCATACTTCGTTATCTACAATTCCTGCAGGAACACAAAACAGTGCTCAGTTATTTGTTAAGGAAAATGGAATAATTGCTGGGATATTAATAGCAAAAAAGATATTTCATAGAATCGACCCATCATTAGAAGTAAGTACGATATTAAAAGATGGCGATAAAGCCTTTGTTGGTCAGGTAGTACTAAATGTTAGTGGAAGTGCTCATTCCATTCTAAAAGCAGAACGTTTGGTGTTAAATATTATGCAACGAATGTCGGGTATTGCAACTAGTACTCATGCAATTGTTCAAAAGGTTGCACATACAAAATGCAAAATACTCGATACCCGAAAAACCACACCTGGTATGCGTTTTCTTGAAAAAGAAGCAGTTCTTATTGGTGGTGGACATAATCATCGTTTTGGATTGTTTGATATGATTTTAATAAAAGATAATCATGTAGATTATGCAGGTGGGATTACCGCAGCAATTTCTAATGCGAAAAAATATTTAAAAGATACGGGCAGATCACTACCCATTGAAATAGAAACAAGGAGTTTAGAGGAAGTGAAGGAGGCTATTGAGGAGGGAGGCTTTCAGAGAATAATGTTCGATAATTTTTATTTTGATGATATCAGAACAGCCATAAAATTAGTAGATGGGAAATTTGAGACGGAGGCATCTGGAGGGATTACTAATGAAAATGTTGTTGATTATGCCGAATGTGGGGTTGATTTTATCTCTATGGGCGCTTTAACACACTCTGTAAAGGCATTGGATTTAAGTTTAAAGGCAGTTTAAATCAGCTCATTAAACCAATAGATGCATATTTTCCATTATGGAACAATAAAAAGTACTATTTTAGTAAATTAGTAATGATATCAGTTAGTACTTCTATAGCGCTCTTGGTTTCGTATCTATACGGATCTATACCTACAGCCATTTGGATTGGCAAGGCTTTTTATGGTATTGACGTCCGTGAATATGGGAGCGGAAACGCAGGAGCTACAAATACCTTTCGTATACTTGGTAAAAAAGCGGGAATCCCTGTTTTGCTTATCGACATTCTGAAAGGGTTTACAGCAACAAATTTGGTCTATTTCGTAGGCAATTATGTTCCAGGTTCTGTACAATTTGCCAATTTTCAATTAGTTTTAGGGATTACCGCAGTTATCGGACATATATTTCCTGTCTTTGCAGGATTCAGAGGGGGAAAAGGAATCGCTACGCTATTTGGGATGATTTTAGCCGTACATCCTGCAGCATCTTTAATTTCTTGTGGGGTTTTTGTAATTGCATTAATTTTAACACAATACGTTTCCTTTAGTTCAATGTTGGCTAGTTTTATGTTTCCGGTTAATATTATTTTGTTTTTTAACGAAACAACCACTCGTACCCAATTATTGTTCGCTATATCTGTTTGTATTTTGGTAATGATTACTCATCAGAAAAACATCGAACGTCTTTTAAAAGGGAAAGAATCCAAAGCAAATATTTTCAAGAAAAAAGCCGAATCATAGAGATTTTGGTAGAGTTTTTGCTTACTTGCGCGTAATTAAAACAACTAGTTATAATGAGAAAAATATTTTTGGTAGCAGCTCTTTTTTTGGCTGTAAATCCGCTAATTACTAATGCACAAGAGTTGAAACCAATTCCATGTTCAACTTTTGAATATTATAGAGATGTACAATTGAAAGACCCTCAATTTGTACAAAATCAAGAAATTTTAGAGCAAGCTTACCAGTTTGCACTTTCACACCCTCAAAAATCTGCTCAAAAAACAAAAAGAATTATTCCAATTGTTTTTCATGTATTGCACAATGGTGGAGTAGAAAATATCCCCAAAGAGAGAATTTTAGAGCAAGTAGAAATCTTAAATAGAGATTATGCCCGATTAAATGCAGATACAGGAAGTACAAATCCGATTTACAAATCTGTTGCTGCTAATTGCGAAATCGAATTTCGTCTGGCTCAAATAGACCCTAGTGGAAATTGTACCGATGGTATTGTTCGTGTGAAAACACCTTTAACTTTAAATGCCGATAATGATGCAAAAGCAGTAAGTCGCTGGCCAAACAATAAATATTTTAATGTTTGGGTGGTAGAAACTATTAGTGGTGCACCTGCTGGTTCTGTTATTTTAGGTCGTTCTCAGTTCCCTGGTGGTGCTGATAACACTGATGGGGTTTTATTGAAATACAGTGTTTGTGGAAATACTACTGCATTTAATAATTACGGTAGAACATTAACCCACGAAATTGGTCATTCTTTAAATTTAAGACATATATGGGGAGATGGAACATGTGCTTCTGATTTTGTTGATGATACTCCTCCTCATGAAAAAGCAAATGATGGTTGTCCGGTTAATAAAGTGTCTGTTTGTGCTGGAAATAAAATAGAAATGACCGAAAATTACATGGATTATACTGATGGTTTTTGTCAGAATATGTTTTCGAAAGGACAAAAAGCAAGAATGGATATTGTTTGGAATAGTTCACAAAACAGTAGAAATAATCTTTACAGTCCTGCAAATTTAATAGCAACTGGTACAAATGATGGATTTGTTCCTGTTGCATGTATCCCAGTTGCAGAGTTTAACCGTAAGCAAGAAGCTTGTACAAATACTGCTGTAACTTATTCTGATGGAAGCTATAGAGGCACACCTACTAATTGGGAGTGGACATTCGAAGGAGGTACTCCTTCTGTTTCTAATTTGCAAAATCCAACTGTTACGTATGCAAACCCAGGAACATATTCAGTAAAATTTAAAGTAACTAATTCTGCTGGTTCAGATAGTATCACAAAAAGTAATTTCATTAGAGTTTTTGAAACAGTTTCAACAAAAACACTTCCTTATTCAATAGATGCAGAAGACGAAATTAAATTCAATTCTGATGTATATAACCGTGTTGAGAATACTACAAATTGGACAATTGCCAACAATGCTGGCTTTGGATCTACCTCATCTCTAGTGATGAAGTTATATGGTAAAGCTGATGGACAAATTAACTCAATGATTCTTCCTAGTATCAATTTAAAAGGAACCTCTGCCCCAAAATTATCTTTTGACTATGCATATGCTCAAAGATCTGTTACTTCATTAGATAGGTTACAAATAGGGCTTTCTCGTAATTGTGGGTCAACTTATTCTGTTCTATTTAATAAAACAGGATCTGATATTGCTACTGCAGCTGTTACCTCATCTTCGTTTGTTCCAAATGGAGATGCTCAATGGAAACATTTAGATTTATCGTTAAGTAGTTTTGCGACTTCAGAAAATACATTATTCAGGTTTTTAGTAGAAAATTCAGGTCCAGGTAATAATATCTATATAGATAATATTGTAATAAGTGTTACTACTGGAATTGAGAATTTAATTCTTAATAATTTAAACTTATCTATTTCTCCTAATCCATTTAGCACTAATGCTAAAGCAAGCTTTAATTTGTTTACTAATTCTAATGTTAAAGCAGAATTATATGATTTATTAGGCAGAAAAGTAAGTGTGATTTTTGAAGGTCCTCTAAGCGCAGGATCTCAAGAAATAAACATTACAAATGAACAAACACAAAATTTAAGTGAAGGCATGTATGTGCTACAACTTAATGTGGATGGGGTGTTGAAGTCGGAGAAAGTTTTAATCCGTAAGTAGTAGCGAGTATCTGGTATCGAGTAGCGGGTAAAGATGCGATTAATCGCGTCGATCTAAATTTACTCGATACCCGATACCCGATACCCAATACCCAATACTTCCAGTATTGCTTGCGCCTTCAAAAGGCATTCCTCATATTCCTCTTCTGCATTAGAATCTAAGGTAATAGCACTTCCTACGTTAAAACAAAGTGTATTTGTTTTAGTATCCATAAAAACAGACCTAATTAATACATTAAAATCGAAGTTGTTTTCTTCGTCTATGTAACCCATTGCTCCAGAGTAAGCGCCTCTTTTAAAACTTTCGTATTGCTCGATTAATTCCATGGCTTTTACCTTGGGTGCACCAGTCATAGATCCCATCGGGAAAGTTGTTTTTATAGCATCTATTGCATTGTATTTCGAATCTATTTCCGATGAAACAGTACTAATCATTTGGTGCAATTGTGGAAAGGTATATATTCCGAAAAGCTCTTCAACATTAATGCTCCCTGTGATAGCTGTTCTCGTTAAATCGTTTCTAACTAAGTCTACAATCATTACATTTTCTGCTCGTTCTTTTTCAGAATTCAATAATTGCTCCTTATCAAAAGCAATGTTATCTGTACGTTTTATTGTACCTTTTATTGGTTGAGAAATGAGTTTAGTATCAATTTTTCTGAGATACCTTTCTGGACTTGCAGATAGGATATATAGATGATCTAATTTTAATATACCCGAAAATGGGTTAGGGGAGCGTTCGTTTAATTTAAAATATAGATCTATTGGATCGATAGTTGTATTTTTTATTTCAAATGGAATGCAATAATTTAATTCATATACATCACCCTCTAAAATATGTTGCTTAATTTTCTTTACGTTTTCTAGGTATTCTGTTTTAGAGACGTGATGAATAATTTCTGTTTTCTTCGACTCTATTGTCGCTACTTCATTCTCTACCCAATCAAAATCTATGGAAGAATTGCTAACCAATAAATTATCTTTTTCTTTAATGGAAACTTCTTCCTCGAAAAAGCAAATGGCTGGGAACTCAATGTGTGCAATGTTTTTAGAAGATAGTTTTTCTACTTCGTTTTTTAAATCGTAAGTGAGTAAGCCATAAATTGGTTTCTTCGAATGAGTTTTAAAGTTGCTTAATTCTTGGAATGAACTTTTACTTTCGGTTCTCCATAAAACACGATTTCCATAGGCTAATTTCCAATTAATAGAAGAATACTTATCGATGTATTGATTTGAATTTAGCAAGCAAAAAAAAGATTCAGATTGATTAACAACCTGAATCAGCTTTTTTTTATTCTCCTCTGTACAAGGAATGCTAAACATAATTTTTAAGATAAAATCAATGTTTGTACACGATCTGGGCCAACTGATAAATATTTAATTGGAACCTCTAATGCTTCTTCTAAATAATTAATATATTCTTGAAGTTTAGTAGGGATTTGATTAGGCTCACGAATTCCCGTTAAATCTTCATTCCATCCATCTAATTCAATATATACTGGTTCTGGTTGAATCGAAATTATGTCAAAAGGCATATAATCTATTTTCTCGCCATTCCATATATAATGTGTACACACTTTTACTTTTTCGAAACCACTTAATACATCTGCTTTAGTCATTACTAATTCCGTAACTCCATTTAACATGATAGCGTATTTCAAAGCAGGTAAATCAATCCATCCACATCTACGAGGTCTTCCTGTTGTTGCCCCAAACTCATGGCCAATTCTGCGCAATTCTTCACCAACTTCATTGTCTAGTTCGGTAGGGAAGGGTCCACTACCAACTCTAGTACAATAGGCTTTAAATATTCCTATCACATTTCCAATTTTAGATGGAGCAACTCCTAAACCTGTACACGCACCGGCAGTTGTTGTATTAGATGAAGTAACAAAAGGATATGAACCAAAATCTACATCCAATAAAGTTCCTTGTGCACCTTCGGCTAAAACTTTCTTGCCTGTTTTTAAGTAAGTATTTACCAAATGTTCAGAATCTACTTGTTGCATTAATTTTAACAGCTCAATGCCTTCAAACCATTGTGTTTCGTATTCTTTGTAATCTATTTCTAATTCGTAATGAGAAAGTATTTCTAAATGTCGGTCTCTTAATTTTTCGTATTTCTCTTTGAAATCGCCTAACATAATATCACCAACTCTTAGTCCTTTTCTACCAATTTTATCGGCATAAGTAGGGCTTATTCCTTTTAAGGTAGAACCAATTTTAGAGGTTCCCATACTAGATTCGCTCGCAGCGTCTAATAAGCGGTGAGTAGGTAAAATTAGGTGAGCTTTTTTGGCGATTACTAATTTCCCATTTTTAATAGGGTCGTAACCATTATCTCTTAATTTGTCTATTTCTTTTTTGAAAATTACCGGATCAATAACAACTCCACTTCCAATTAAATTTAATGTTTTTGGATTGAATACTCCAGAAGGAATAGTATTTAATACATATTTCTTTCCATCAAACTCCAATGTATGTCCTGCGTTCGGACCGCCTTGAAAACGAGCAATTAAATCGTATTCCGGACAAAGAACATCTACAATTTTCCCTTTACCTTCATCACCCCACTGTAATCCCAATAAAACATCAACTTGCATATATATTTTTTCTATAATTTACTGAACTGGACTATTCTTTGCATTTGCATTATACGATTCGCATTTGCCATCATTTTTTAACTTCCCACATGCACCATATAAATTCAAAGAATGGTGAGTTATTTCGAATTTTAATAAGTCGCCCATCATGGATTGGATTTGCTGAATTCTAGGGTCGCAGAATTCAACTACTTTACCACAATCAATACAAATAATATGATCGTGTTGCTTGTATCCATATGATTTTTCGAATTGGGCCATGTTTTTACCAAACTGATGTTTGGTAACTAAATCGCAAGAAAGTAGTAGCTCTAAGGTGTTATATACTGTAGCACGACTTACTCTGTATTTACGATTTTTCATGTGAATATATAGCGATTCAACATCAAAATGGTCGTTTCTAGAGTAGATTTCTTCCAAAATAGCAAAACGCTCGGGCGTTTTTCTTAAACTTCTGCTCTCCAAATAAGCTTCGAAAATCTTTACTACACTTGCAATAGTTTCTTTGTTAGACATATACCTTTTTCTCCTCGGTCAAAATTAAATAAATATTCTAGATTCGTAGTCAATCGATTTACGAAGTTTTACACATTATACAGCTGCATTGTTAGCATCAAATCGGGTAACATTAATAACACCATTCACAAGTTTCAGTTTTTTAATTAATACGTCCAAATGGGCGGTATCATTTACATAAATCATTAGGGTGCCTTCAAAGATTCCATCATCACTATCTACCGTTATAGACCTCATATTCACCTTGAAGTCGTTAGAAACTACCTTCGTGATGTTATTTACCACACCCACCTCATCCGTTCCAACTATTCTTATTCCCGTTAAAAAGGCAATTTCTTTTTGTCCAGTCCACTTAGCTTTAACAATGCGGTACCCAAAATTCGACATCAATTTTATGGCATTCGGACAATTAGTTCGGTGAATTTTTATACCATCGTTAATGGTGATAAAACCAAATACATCGTCGCCTGGAATGGGGTTGCAACAAGGGGCAAGTTTGTAATCTATTTTATGTAGATCTTCTCCAATTACAAGTATATCAGAGTCTTTGCTCTTCACTTGTTTCATGTATTGATCTAAATTATCTTTATCTATTTTATTTGGAGTTTTTGGAGGTGCTTTCTTTTCTGTTAATTGATATTCACGAAGTTCTTTCATATCAATTTTACCCATTGCTACCTGATAGAAAAGCTCTATACTACTTGGTAAACCAAAGAATAAGGCTATTTTATTGATAGATTGGTTGGTATTCGGGATTTTGAGTGATTTTAACTTGCGATCCATTATCTCTTTACCATCTTCAGCAATTTTCATTTTTTGCTCTTTGATGGCCGATTTAATTTTCGACTTGGCTTTACTAGTAATTACAAAATTAAGCCAATCTTCTTTTGGCTTTTGTTTGTCGGAACTTATTACTTCTACCTGATCACCGTTTTGAAGTTTCTGAGAAAGTGGAACTAACTTATGATTAACCTTTGCTCCAATACATTTTGTACCAAGGTCACTGTGAATTTCAAAAGCAAAGTCTAAGGCTGTTGCTCCATATGGGAGTTTCATTAAATCGCCTTTGGGTGTAAAAATGAAAATCTCATCCGAAAACAAGTTCATTTTAAAATCGTCAAGAAAATCTAGAGCATTTGCTTCTGGGCTACTTAATACATCTCGAACTTTTTGTATCCATTGGTCTAACCCATTTTCACTCGTTTGTTCCTTATATTTCCAATGAGCAGCAAACCCTTTTTCAGCAATTTCGTTCATTCTTCTACTACGAATTTGCACTTCTACCCATTTACCCTGAGGCCCCATAACGGTTGTGTGTAGAGATTCATAACCATTACCTTTTGGCGATGAAATCCAATCGCGTAAGCGATCTGGGTTGGGAATGTATTTATCTGTTACAATAGAATAGGCCTTCCAACAATCTGCCTTTTCCGTTTCAAAATTACTTTCTAAAATTATTCTGATGGCAAATAAATCATATACTTCTTCAAAAGGAATCCCTTTCGATTTCATTTTTTTCCAAATAGAATGTATCGATTTTGGTCGACCTAGAATTTCAGATTCTAGTCCTAATTTTTTTAATTCTTCTTTTATCGGTTTAATAAATTCGTTGATGAATTTACTACGTTCTCCCTTGGTTTCATTGAGTTTGTTCGCTATAAATTTATAGGTTGAAGCTTCTGTAAACTTCATCGATAAATCTTCTAACTCAGATTTTATTGCATACAAACCTAAACGATGGGCGAGAGGAGCATATAAATAAATAGTTTCCGATGATATTTTTAATTGCTTATCGCGAGGCATACTGTCAAGCGTACGCATGTTATGTAAACGATCTGCAAGTTTTATTAAAATTACACGAACATCGTCTGCAAGAGTGAGCAACATTTTGCGGAAATTTTCCGCTTGAATAGAACTGGTTTGATCAAAAACGCCAGATATTTTAGTGAGTCCATCAATAATATTTGCTACCTTTTTACCAAACTCGCGCTCAATATCTTCTAAGGAAATATTAGTGTCTTCAACAACATCATGCAATAATGCACATACAATAGAAGTGGTTCCTAGTCCAATTTCCTCTGCTGCAATTTGAGCTACAGCAATGGGGTGGTAGATATATGGTTCGCCAGATTTTCGGCGCATATTTTTATGAGCCTCTACAGACATTTCAAATGCTAAACGAATTTGACGCTTGTCGCCCTTCTCCATTGTAGGCTTACATGCTTTTAATAAAGCACGATACCTCTTCTGAATTTCCTTTTTCTCCGCTTCTAAATCTATGTTGTGCATGGCTAAATGTAAAAAAAATCATTCTTTTATGTAAATCAAAATAATAATAATGATGATATTTGGTTATTATGAATATGTCGAAATATCTAAAGTATCTCGTATTTCTCATTGTTACAACACTTTACTTCGGAAATTGTGCTAAAGCACAACAACAAGTTAAGCAAATTGGTAAGAATGATACTATAATTTTGCCAGCAATTATTGTTGATGGCGACACCATTCCATACATCTATCTCCCAACTATTAATATTTATGCGGCTCGTATTTTTAAGTCGAAGCGCGATCAAGTAAGATATACCAAACTTCGTAGAGATGTTACCAAAGTTTGGCCTTATGCAAAATTGGCTGGTGAAATGTTTAATAAGCTAGATAAGGAGCTTAAAATGACCGACGATAAAAGAGTGCAAAAAGCATTAGTAGATAAAACGGAAAAAGAAATTAAAGATAAGTTCGAAGAGGAGCTTAAAAAGTTAACCATGACCCAGGGGCGTATTCTTATAAAACTCATCGATAGGCAAACAGGCAACACCTCTTACGAAGTAGTTCAAGACCTCAAGGGGCGTTTCTCAGCGTTCTTTTGGCAATCACTCGCCAGATTATTTGGATCTAACCTCAAAGCGCATTACGACCCTTATGGAGAGGATGCAGAGATAGAGAAGATTGTAAAGAGTATCGAGTAGCAGGTATCGGGTATCGAGTTAATTTGTAAATTGCTTAATTGGTAAATTTCTCGCTACCCGATACTCGATACACGCTACTCTTTTTTATCTTTGGAAAATGAAATTAGACATATTAGTCTTTGCAGCTCACCCAGACGATGCAGAAATGTCGTGTTCGGGAACAATACTAAGAGCTATAAAAGAAGGGAAAAAAGTTGGAATTATAGACCTCACCAGAGGCGAGATGGGAACAAGAGGTACTGCAGAAACACGTGCCTCGGAGTCGGCTGAGGCTACCCAGATATTAGGAATTCATGCCAGAGAAAATTTAGAGTTAGATGATTGTTTTTTCGATTTAGGAAAAGAGACTCAATTAAAAGTGATCAGTAAAATTAGGAAGTATCGTCCACAAGTGGTGCTTGCAAATGCAATAGAAGATAGACATCCAGACCATGGAAGAGGAGCGAAGCTTGTGTACGAAGCGTTTTTTAAAGCAGGCTTGCCTAAAATAGAAACATTTGATGAGCAAGGAAATCTACAAGAGGCGTATAGACCAGACTCTTTGTTTCATTACATCCAGGATAAGTATATTAAACCAGACTTTGTAATTGATATTACAGAATTCGTAGAGCAAAAAATGGAGGCTATTAAAGCATTTAAAACGCAATTTTACGATCCTAATTCTAATGAACCTATAACCTATATTTCTAAACCCGATTTTATGGATTCGCTCATTGGAAGAAATAGAGAATTCGGGAAGTTATTGAAATCTGGAACCTTCGCAGAAGGATTTACAGTAAATAAAATTATAGAAGTAAAGGCACTAACAGAGTTGTTCTAATAAAAAAGTCCTCCGATGCATCGGAGGACTTTTTTATGTTATCAATCAAACATAAGTATTTTGGGACTATAAAGAACGTCGATTGATATTACAAAGACGTACTTAAATGGAAAATAGTTGTATG
>CALRIM020000070.1:0-14970 GCA_943360385.1 Rhizobium sp. Q54
CCTGGTGATTTTTGTGAATTCTGAAAAGCAATAAATCCTTCTGATGCTGGATAAGTCTCAATTGTATCAACCTTTGAACCTATACTCTGCTCTAGTTTTGCTCTATACGGTTCGAAATTTACGCCTCCATAAACGAACAATTTAAAATTCGGAAAAATGTCTTTTATTTTTTTGCCTGTTTTTTCGGTAAGCTTATCGAAATACATTTGCACCCAAGGTGGAATTCCAGAAATGAGTGTCATGTTTTCGTTTATTGTTTCTTCTACGATAGCATCTACTTTTTCTTCCCAATCCTCTATTACATTTGTTTTAAAAGAGGGCAATCTGTTTTTCTGCAAATAGCTTGGTACATGATGTGCAACTATTCCAGAAAGTCTTCCTGTTGGAATACCTGCTTTTTCATCTAACTCCGGGCTACCTTGCAAGAAAATCATTTTACCATTTACAAATTCTGTTTTACCTGTTTCGTGAATATAACTTAACAAGGCCAACTTCGCCGCATCGATATGATGCTTCATCGATTCATTAGAAATGGGTATATATTTCACACCAGAAGTAGTGCCCGATGTTTTGGTGAAATACATTGGTTTACCTGGCCATAAAACATTTTGTGTTCCTTTTAAAAGCTCAGTAATATAAGGCTCTTTCAGCTCTTCGTAATCGCGAATTGGAATATTTTTTTTGAAATCATCATATGTATAAATGTTATTGAACTGATGATTTTTCCCGAACAAGGTATCTTTCGCTTGAGTAATTAATTTCTCTCGAATAGCTTCTTGTAATTGAACCGCATTCTTTTCCCATGCTTCAAGTTTTTTAACTTGCCATGCTGCATAGTAGTTACTTAAGAATGCTTTTATTCCCATTATTCCTTCGAACTAGTTTGTACTAAATGATCCTGGTAATTTTGCTCCAATGACCGATAAAGTAATATTACCACCATAAACGACATTGGTATAGTGAATAACAATCCTACGAATAACATTATTAATCCTAATATGTTTAATAATAAAATTGCAAGCATCACCAATACGATATAAAACAAATATCCTTTAGTCATTCTATAACTTTGAATAATTGCCGAACCAACTTCCGTTTTTCTATCAATAACTAAGTAGTTCGCAAATTGCAATCGTAAATACAATAAAACAGCTGGTATTGTTAACAAGAAGAATACCATTACTGCATATAGAATTTCTTTTGTGGTGTATACGTTAGAATAATCTTGTTTCAAGAAATCCATATACATGGTATTTAGGCCTGGTTTCATTACATCCAACATACCTAACACTCCTATTGTCATCATAAATACCAATAGAAAAATAATAAACAACATCAATCCAGACATTACATATTTAATCATTTCAGATCCCGTTGGTTTTATATCTGCAAACTCTGGTTCCTTACCATCAACAATGCATAATCCTAATTTAACAAGGCCTACACCAAAATAAACTTGAACAATTATGGATACAATATTTAACATGAACCCAACTACAGGAACTGCCATAAAAGCTTGGGTAACAAAGCTAAATATCATTGAAATAATTATCATCGATAAAATTACTCCAATTAATACGAGCGCGTTTTTTTTCGTTAATGCGAATGCATTTTTAAAAATATCTACCATAAAACTATTAGTTTGTTATTGCTTTAGCATAATTTTCCCAACTTAATTTAGATGCCGTTTCTGCAACATTTTCTCTATTTATTGGGTGTTCAATCATTCTATTCATTTCCTCGGCCATAGAGTTTACATCTCTATCTTCAGCCAAGTATCCATTATATCCATGGATTATTGTTTCCGGGAAATGCCCGACCTTAGTTGCTAGAACTGGCAATTTGAAATTGTATGAAATAGATTCCACTCCAGACGGTGTAGCTGTTAAGTAATATAATATAATGGCATCACTTAACTGGAAATATTTATGTACATCTTCGTTCGGAACAAATTCGTTCATTACATATACCTTATCTTTCAAATTTAATTGATCAATAAGTTCTAGTGGGCGATAATTTTGTTCGTTATCAGAATTTTTCAGGAAGATAGATTTTGCTGTTTTAAACAACACATTTTTTATTCGTGTTGATAGTTTATTTTGATCTAATGTATTCCAAAAAGACTCGCCTACAACTAACAAAGAAACATCATCTCTTTTATCTGATAACAGTTTAAATGCTTCTAACGTTTGATGTAAACCCTTGTATTTACGAATGAATCCGAAGAAAAGCAATACATATTTTTTCAACCCTAATTTCGCTTTTTCTTCTTCTAAATTGAAATTCGGATTGGGTTTAAACATATCATATATTGGGTGATATAGTTTAATAACATTCTTTTCATTTTTGTGCTCAGAACGTTTTCCATCTTCAGTAACTGAGTATTTAAATTGAGGAAAAGTTTCCTTCAATTCATCTACTGTTTTATAAGCATGCGCAATGTAAGTATCGGCAACTTTTAATCCGTATTTACTGAAATATTTATCTATCGAGCTTGCTTCTTTTTGAATTACTAAATGCAAATCGATAATAACCTCTGCCTTCGTTTTCTTTTTTAATTTCCTACAAATATAACCGATGGGTAATCCCTGAATAGCTATTGCCCATTGAAAAATAACCTTATCTGCATTTATATCTTTTATGAAATTTACTGTTTCATTCCAGGTTGCAGGGTTATTATAATTGGTAATATAGGTAACTTTAATATTCGTTCCTTCTAGCTGATCCGTTTTGCTTTTACGATCAATAAAATCACGGGGAATAATTGCAGGATATTGCTGCGTCCAAGATACAATGTGTACCTCATGACCGAGTTTATCCAACGCTTTCGCTAATGAAGTATTATAATTCGCTATTCCTCCTTTAAATTGAGGACCAGGACCAAACAGTACTATTTTCTGAGCCGCCATACACCAACAATAAAATTAGTTGTTCACTAATTCTTATTTAAATTTTCTACTGCTTTATTATACACTCTACGCATTCCTTCTTCCAAAGAAATTTTTGGTTTCCAACCGTATGTTTCAAATACATGAGTCATGTCCGAATGTCGAGCATGCACTCCTACAGGCTTATCTAATAAAGGTTTGATAGTTGGTTCGTAACCAGCAAATTTTGTAAACAAGTCGATAATTTCTAAGAAAGAAAACAATCTACCTGCACCAATATTTATAGCCGAACCATCTTTAATATTATCCATTGCTAAAAATATAGCATCGATACAATCGTCAATGTGCACAAAATCTCTTCCTTGTTTACCACTTCCCCACACTTCAAACGGGTCTTCTTTTTTTGCAGCACGAGCTGCAATTGCAGGTACTGGGTAAGTTAAATCTTGATCTTCACCATAACCAGAAAACGGACGAACACAAGCCACAGAAATGCCATAATATTTTGCAGCAATTCTAGCTAAATATTCACCAGTTAATTTACTCCAACCATATGTCATGTCAGGTTTTCCTAAATTATGATCGAAATCTATATCACTTTCTTTTAACGCAACGAAATCGGTGTCCGATTGTAAATCGATAGGATATGCAGCTGAAGAGCTTGGATACATTACACGTGCAGGTTTGTGGTTACAAACCCAATAGAAAAACTCAGCATCAATTGCTAAATCAATTGCAACCATCATTGGGTCGCCATCTATTTTTGCTCTACCACCAACAATTGCTGCAAAGTGAAATACATCGGTAAACTTATCGAATTCTAATCCGTACGTTTTTTGAATATATTGTTGATCTGCAGTCATTGCATTTAGCAATTTCCTGAAATCTCCATTAAAGAACAATACGCGACCATCTTCAAAAACTTCTAAGTCTTTTATATTTTCTTGTTGATTTTTCAACCATTGAGACGGATGAATACCCGTAGATAAATTGTCAACGATAATTATACGATCGTTGTTCATTGATAAAATTCTTCTCACGAGGTTTCTTCCAACAAAACCACACGCTCCAGATACTAAGTGATATTTCATTTTTGAATTATGAATTATGAATTGCCCCTCAACTTCGCTACGCTTCGTTCGGGGACCGGTTAATTATTTATGTTAATTTAATTTCAATATTTCTCGACGCGATGAATCGCGTCGCTATCAGCATATCAGCATATTATCATACTAAATCTGTTCTTCAATCTTGTAATGGTTTCTCTCTGGTGAATTTCTTCCCACCATTTCTGCAATAAACCCAGTTAGGAATAATTGCACTCCGATAATCGCCATTGTTAACGCTATATAAAACAAGGGTTGAGCGGTTACATCTCTTCCCATTTGTTTGCCTTCGTAAATTCTATATAGTTTTTCACCAATAATATAAACCGAAATAATAAAACCAGTTAAGAACGAAAGAGTACCTATGGTTCCAAAAAAATGCATCGGGCGTTTCTGAAATTTACCTACGAAAAAGATAGATAATAAATCTAAAAAGCCATTTACAAATCGGCTTAACCCGAATTTTGTAACGCCGTATTTTCTTGCTCTATGTTCAACAACTTGTTCTTCTATTTTTTTAAAACCCGACCATTTTGCAATAACAGGAATGTAACGATGCATTTCGCCGTACACTTCAATATTTTTTACCACTGCAGAACGGTAAGCCTTTAGTCCGCAATTAAAATCGTGCAAATTATTAATGCCCGACATTTTGCGAGTTGCCCAGTTAAATAGTTTAGTAGGAATGGTTTTGGTTAAAGGATCATAACGTTTCTTTTTCCAACCAGAAATAATATCCAGTTTTTCCTCTTTCATTCGTTTAAATAAAACAGGAATTTCATCTGGGCTATCTTGTAAATCGGCATCCATGGTAATTACGATATCACCTTGGGTTGCTTCAAAACCAACATTTAAACCTGCAGATTTCCCATAATTCCTACGGAACTTAATTCCACGAACGTGCTCATTCTTTTTACTTAACTCTTGAATTACTTCCCAAGAACGGTCGGTACTTCCATCATCCACGAAAATAACTTCATAAGAAAAGTTATTAGCATCCATTACACGTTTAATCCAATCGTGCAATTCTGGTAGCGACTCATCTTCGTTGTATAAGGGTATTACTATTGATATATCCATTTAAAAACTATTCAAACATTGGGCGTTTCTTTTTCATAATTAACGCAATGATAAAACAAATTACAAAACCGAATGCAGAACCTTTTAAGAAATTCCAAAACATAGTACCAGCAGAAGCAACATTTAATTCATCTAACTTTGCTAATTCCTTGTTCACTACATCTTCAGGAGTGTTAAACTTTTGCATCAATTCCACTGCCATTTCTATAGATTTTTCTTTCAAAAGAATAGGCAAATTAGGGTCAATCCAATTAAACAAGGCATATTGAAAAACAGTATGCACAAAACTTGCAATTACATAAATTAAAAAACCTGCAAATAAGGCTTCAGATAAGGTGATAAATCCTTTCTGACCACTCCTTACTTCTTTTACCCCCATTACAATTAGTACTACAAATATGACAAATCCTAAAAATCCTGCCCACATATTCACTAATAAAGTTGAATCGATAACATACATAATTATCGAATAAAGAATAATTACCAATGCACCTATCAATCCCCATTTAAGTGAAGTAGATTTAAAATCTGCTACTACATTAGACTCTTGATTTTGTGTTATATTTTCCATGATTTTAATTTTGAATGCAATTTAAAAAAGATTTTGGGAATATGGCAGTACCGTGGTAATAGGCATATATTCCTGCTAATGCTGCCGAATCATAGGGTGCGTTATCGCTGTATTTTAAGTATTCTCTAAACTCATTTTCCTCCATTAGAGGATTTGCGAAAAAGGTCATTAATGGGTAAAAAACAGGTTTTATCTCATCCTCTTCTGGAATAGATTTATAAATCCTAGCAATTTCAGAAGTTTCTGCCTCTACCAACATTTGGTTGGCAATTACTTGCTCATAAATTTCATATTCGTCTTGAAACTCATCTTCATCAATCAATAAGAACTCTTTTAAGAAGTGACTTAATTCCGGTTCTTCTTCATCTTCATTACACTCTTTTAAGTATAAAAATAAATTCAATAATTCTGTGCCCCTTTCAATAGTTTGATCTTCTATTTTCTCCCATTCTGGAGAATCTAAGTAATCCTCTTCTAAACGTTGTGCATCTGTACTGAAAAAATGAATAAATAAAATATCTACTAATATTTCGCGGATAGATTCAGCATATGGATATTCATCCATCACTTCATCTAACTTTGTTAATTTCTTTAAAAAATCTGGCTCTCCAACAAAAGCATCCAACACCGAACGAAGTAATTTTTTTACATCGAATGATGAACGTTGATTTTCTGAGAGTCCATTGTAACAACCACTAATGATTGCATCTATAGCTTGATTAACTTGAATTTCCATTAGATTGTTGTTAGTTGATTATTGTTGATGATCATCTTCACTTTTCCTTTTAAAGATTGACCAAATAAATTCGAATTTTGTGATTTAGATTTGTTTGTTTTATCGTTAAAAACCCACTCTTCATTTTCGTTATAAATACACAAGCAAGCTTCTGTATTTAGGTCAATATTTTTAGGCGCTAAACCTAAAACGTTACGAGGGTTGGTCGTGAGGGCTTCCACCATATCTGCCCATTCTAAATTCTTTGCAGCAATACTTAATGCTTGTGGTAATGTTGTTTGTAAGCTTATCATTCCGTCGTAAGCTACTTCAAACTCTACATCTTTATGTTCTTTTTCTATTGCTTTATGTGCAGTAGAAATAGCATCTATTGTACCATCTTTAATTCCCTGGCGAAGTGCTTTAATATCTACTGCTGTTCTTAAAGGTGGTCTTAGTTTAAAGTTAGAATCGAAACCTTCTAAAACTGTTTCATCATAACTCAAATGATGTATGGAAACATCGGCTGTAATATTCACTCCACGTTTTTTAGCCGCTTTAATAAGTTCAACACTTCTTGCAGAACTAATATTACTAAAGTGAACTTTTGCATCCTGATATTCTGCTAAAAAGATATCTCTAGATACCATCAATTCTTCGGCAAGGCTTGGATTTCCTTTCATCCCGAGGATTGTACTCATCACCCCTTCATTCACTTTATCTTTTCCTGCAATGTTTTTATCTTCTGCAAAATTAATCACAAAAGAGTTTATTCCTTTAGCATACAACATCGCTCTACTCATTAGGCCAGCATCTTGTACGGATTTGTCTGAATCAGAAAAAGCAATTGCACCAGAACGTTTCATATCATACATCTCTGTCATTTCCTTGCCTTCTCTGTTAACACTTAATGCTCCTACGCAAAGTGCATTTACAATATGCTTCTCTGTTTTGTTGAGAATATACTCCACATCCGATTTGGTCTGAATAGTTGGGTTTGATGTAGGGAAAAGTAGCACATCCGTGAATCCCCCTGCTGCTGCTGCATTTAATGTGCTGTTAACATCATCTCGTTGTTCGAAGCCTGGTTCAGATAAAAAACAGTTCATGTCTACAAAACCTGGAGACACTGAACACCCTTTAAAATCATAGGTTTTTATACCTTCGGCTTTTATATTTTTGCCAATTTTCTCAATAAATCCGTCTTTTATCAGCAAATCTACCGTTTGCAAATGCCAAGGCGATTGTTTATCGATAATTTTTAAGGATTTAAGTAAGGCTTTCATTGTTGAAATTTATATTTTTTTCTGTTCTAAAAATTTATCGCCAAAGCGAATTAATGCAACTTCTAATGCCATGAAAAACAGCGCCAAAATAACACATATTTTCCACAATCTTCGCCCAAATGCCTCATCTTTAATCAAACCAGATAAGGAAGCATCACCCGTTTTCCATATTTTAACATTTCCAGTTAATAAATCCTCTATTTTTGAGATACTTACTTCTGTTAAGTCAGACTCCTTTCGGCTTGAATTAAAGGCGATTTTAGCTAAGGTTTTATCCTGCTGGATTAATTTATAAATACCAGCGTCGCTTAATTCGTCATTTATATAAATTTGTTCTATTCCATTTACGTTGTTAATTTCTGGAACAATACTAAAAGATCCCTTAGAAAGTTCGTTTTTTAATCGCTCATCTATTACCAAGCCTGGAATGGAAATAGAGGCATTTTCACCAATGAAATAAGCTATTGCATCAGATTTATGATGTACAGTCCCCATTCTTAATAAAAGAGGAACCAATATTGCATGCTTAGGTAAATCACTTACCGTTGTTTTTAGAGGAAAGGCGAATTGATAAATTACCCCTTTAGAAACAGTGTATTTATTTAATAAAGATTGCCCGTTTGATAATGCTAGCATTGATTCCGACAATTGTCCTGATTTGCTAAATGGATAATATGCAAGTACCATCGGAAGATCTAAACTGGTATTATTTTGCTTTAAGAATATGCCTTCAAAAAGTTCATTATTAAAACTTACCTTTTCTATTTTCTCCTTTGTTTTTAATAGCGGTAAACTTACCGACAGTCTGAATTTAGTATAGAATTCGTTCGTCTTAACTTCCGACTTAAGAGAAGGAAAACAAACAATTACCGTTGATTTTTGAAGTGCTTTATCTAATTGCGATAATAGTCCTGAGCTAAATTCATCAACCTCATTCAAAATAATTAATTGCGATTGTTCTAAGAATTTATAATCTATTTGTTGGTAATTAAATACTTTCGTTTCAAAGAACGGTTCAGTATTAAAAACAGCTTGAACAAAGTTAGACCCATCTGTTCCTTGAATAATAGAAACCTTTCTGCTTTTTTCTATTTCATATGAAAAATAATAATCGTTATCGAAACTGAGTGATTGATCTTTTATGGAGATGCTACCTTCTTGCCAACCCGTATTTTTATTTCTATAAATAAAAGTATCCACTACATAAGATTCTGCTGGAATGGTAATATTACTTACTCCAATTACTTGGCCATTTATCTTTATTTCATAAGGGAAAGCGGAGATTTCTGATTCAGAATAATTGTGAATTTTCACTAATAAATTTTCTTGAGAATTAGGAAAATGAATTGGAGAATAAAACCAAACGGAGTCGATAGAAACATTCTGGTTTTGGTCATTTTCTAAAGTAACTAATTGCCAATCTATGGCAGAATCGAGTTCTAAAGATTGGTTGTTTTGAACAAATGCTTTCTGAAAATCTGAAATAATAAAAGCCTTAGCCGACTTGCCTGTTTTCTCTTTTAAGAATGATTTTTGGCGAGCTACCACTTGTTTTAAATCTCTAGACTCTGGGCGAATTTTTAATTCTGCAACATTCTTTAAGAAACTTTCTTTACTTATCCATCTTTGTTGATTGCCTGAAAATTCATTCCCCAATAATTGAAACTGATCATCGTTCTTAAATGATTGCGCTACTTCTTTGGCTTTTCTTTTTGCTTCATCTAAAAGGGTTCCATTTTTACCCTGTCGTTCCATACTAAAGGAATTGTCGATGTAAATAGAAATATAATTCTTTCCAGTATTTACCTTCTCATTATTTACAGGAATATAGGGTTGTGCAAATGCTAGAACAAGGAAAAGGATAGTTAAAATCCTTGCTAAAAGCACTAATAGGTTTTTAAGTTTATTGGTATTTCGTTGTTGCTCTTCAATAGAATGCAGGAAGCTAACATTCGAAAAATATATTCTCTTATACTTCCGAAGTTGTATTAAATGGATAATAATGGGTATTGCAATGGCCGAAAGTGCAATTAAAAAGGCAGGGTTAACAAAACTCATTGTTTCAAAAATACGTAAGGAAAACGACATTTCGGGGCTTTTCTGATAAGTTTTTGAAGATTTTTCTCATTTAATGATAAATTTTGCGAAATTTAAGCTCATTTAATATTTTACTATGTATATCATCCCTGCAATTGATTTGTTGGATAAGAAGGTAGTTCGTCTTACAGGGGGTCGTTATGATTCTGTAACTGAATACGACGTGGAGTTGGAGGATATCCTATCACAACTTAATTCCAATGGTACTGATTTCGTACAAATTATAGATTTAAACGGTGCAAAAGGCGATTTTAGTCAACAAACCTATTTATTTGATATACTTCATAAATCACCATTAAAACTCCAGTATGGAGGTGGTGTTAGAAGTATAGAAAAAGTAAAAGAGCTAATAGATGCAGGCTTTCACAGAATTGTTATTGGAACCAAAGCAATTACAGATGAAGGTTTTTTAAAGGAACTAAGTCAGGAAATTTGTGGGAAAGACTCTTGTTCAGACCAAGTAGTTATCGCAGTAGACACCTTAAATGGTGAGCTTATGCACAGTGGTTGGGAACAGACATCGAGCATTAAACCTATAGATTATATTGATAAGTGTGTGAGCTTGGGTTATTTCCGTTTTTTATGTACCGATATCGGTAATGATGGAAAAATGAAAGGCTCGAACGTTGACCTTTATAAAAGTTTTAAATCGCAATTCCCATTTATAAAACTTATTGCTCAAGGTGGTATTACAACAATTGATGATGTAAAATCGCTTCAAGAAGCAAATTTAGAGTCGGTAGTAATTGGTAAAGCCATTTACGAAAACAAAATTACCATAGAAGAAGTAAAGAATTGGAATCTACAAGCATTGGTTAGTTTTTAATGAATGTTTTAAAAAAAGTGTCCAATTTAGAAGGACACGAACATCCTATTTATTCGCTTTGTATTTCACAAAAGCCACACATTTTATTTTCTGGAGGTGGAGAAGGTGCTGTGGTAGAATGGAGTTTAAAAAACATGTTGCCTATAAAGGTGATGTATAAAACGAATGCTAGTATTTATACATTAAACTGTCCAGAAGCCTTACCCCTATTGATTTCTGGCGATAGAGCCGGACAAATAAGCATTTTCGATTTTATCCAACAAAAATTAATTTTTCAAAAAAAACTTAGCGAAAAACCAATTTTTGGATTACAATCCATCGATAAGATTTTATATTTCATTTCTGAAGACGGATTCCTACGAGCATTCGATTTAGTGCAGCACAAAGTTTTAGAAGAAATAAAAATTTCTGAAGAAGCATTACGAAGCATTGCATACAACAGTAAAGAGCAATTAATTTACATTGGAGCAAAAGACAATAGAATTTACACTTATTCTATTGTAGAAAAAAGAATACTTCATTCGGATGAAGAGCACACCCTTGCAGTATTTTCTTTAGCATATGATAGTGAACGTAATCAATTATTATCTGGCTCTAGAGATGCACAAATAAAGGTTTGGAAAAATCATCTTTGTGAAAATATTCCAGCCCATATGTATGCAGTAAATAATTTACAGGTTGCACCTGGAATGCCCTATTTTATTAGTGCTAGCATGGATAAAAGCATAAAGGTATGGGATGCAAATACGTTTGAGTTACTTGCCATTGGTGATGCTCAACGAAATGGGGGTCATCAAAAATCTGTAAATACATTGGCTTATACTTCCTACGAAAATTATATTATTTCTGCGGGGGATGATCGGATGATTATGGTTTGGCAACTTCGTAGCTCGTAGTTGGTAATTCGTAGTTCGACATATTACAAATTACGAGGTACGAAATACGAGATACTAAATCATTCTCTTTATAATCCTCAACTTATGCGAATACTTCTTGGTATCTACATTAAAAATCCCTTGGTGATCTAGTCTATCAATGCGGACTTGACCAGATGCATGGATAATTTGTTGGTTTTCTAATACAATACCAACATGAATAATGTTTTCTTCTTCGTTATCAAAAAAAGCTAAATCGCCTGGCTGTGCTTCCTCCACAAAATTTACAAGTGTACCTTGCTCTGCTTGTTGGTATGCATCGCGTTTAAGACGAAGACCATGCATTTTAAATACATTTTGAGTGAGGCCCGAACAATCTATACCAAAAATAGATCGTCCACCCCATAAGTAAGGAGTATTAAGCCAATTTAATGCAAGTTTTGTAATAGACTCCAATGCTTTAGCTCCCATCTCTACAGAGCGACCTGTAAATCTGAGTTTAGCATTAGGTATGTATTTGGTTAACATTTCAATATTTATGGTACTTGCAATAGAAAGAAATGAAGTTGAGTTATTCATATCAACTTCTGCGATTCTATCTATCTGCACCTGAGAACGAAGAGATGCAAGGGCATCCTTCTCCTCTATTGGAGTAATATATTGTTTAACATCCACCCAACCTTCATAATCGTCCCACAAACATTTTATTTTAGTCCACTTTGTTTGCTCTTCCAATATTTCAAAACATTCACCAAAGAGTAATTGAGTTATAATTTCCGAACGATCAGAGGGATCTGCTCTTAAAGGAACAACAGAGAGATGACAAATTCCGTAGGTAGGCATTGTATTATCGGGTTTGAGCGTTAAATCCAAACAACAAAGAGAAACGAATTCCCTTGCTCGATGGAACAACTGCAAAGTTAACAGGGAAATTCAAATTTCCATTTTTAAATGTATGTCCAGCAGCAATTACAAATGAAGCTCCAGAAAGAGAGAGATTTGGCCCAAAGGCAAATTCACCTCCGCTAGGACCTCGAACTCCAATAAGAAGACTACCACTTGGCAAAAACTTATTTTGCTCTAAACCACCAATTAATCCAACAAACTCTACAAGACCAGCTGTCCCATTTTCTAAGGCAAAATATTGTGTTTCAAATTGCCAACCAAATTGAGTGAAAAAAGGCGTCATACCTAAGTCTTTCTCTAATACATCCGCAGATTCGCCAGGTGTTATATAGGTAAATCCTAATCGAGGGCCCGATAATTCTACTGGTGTAATGACCTTAGAACTGGTAAATGATTTTGTTTTGATACTGTCTGTATTTTGTGCCTTAACGCTTAATACAATTGAAGTGCAAAAGAGTATAGTTAAGAATAATGTTCTTTTCATATATCTAATATAAAAATAAAAAAGGGACATATAGCCCCTTTAAATACTTTATTCTTCTAAATGCATCCATTTTTTCTTTTCGAGGAGCTCTTCTTTTGTCTCTCTCACATTCTCGTCATCTATACAACAATCTACTGGGCAAACTGCTGCACACTGAGGTTCATCGTGGAAACCAACGCATTCTGTACATTTATCTGGTACAATGTAATAAACTTCATCTGAAATTGGTGTTTGAACAGCATCTGCATCGATGGTATTACCATCACCAAAATCAATTATTCCTTTTAAACTGGTACCTTCTGAAAATTTCCATGCTGCACCAGCATCATATATTGCGTTATTTGGACATTCTGGTTCACATGCTCCACAATTAATACATTCGTCTGTAATTATAATAGCCATTGTTTGTGTAATTCTATATTTTAGCGCTGCAAATATAACACTTAAACCTTTTTTTGGTTTAAAAAATAAAAATATGAGAGAAAATATACTGAGAGCCTTTGTTTTATTAGGTAAATATATTGATGAAGAGCAAGAAGAGATTGAGCAATTAATTGAAAAAGCATACCAACATAATACTTGGTTCAGCCCAAACGAGACCAAACATGCCCTTAATGCCTGGAAAGGACTGTTGAAACAAGATGCGCTAGAAAATTGGTTGAACAATTATACTGAAAGACATATTGAACCAAAGAAAGTGGGATTAATTTTAGCTGGAAACATTCCAATGGTGGGATTTCATGATGTTTGTTCAGTATTATTATCAGGGCACATTGCTCAACTTAAATTATCTTCACAAGACACTATTCTCATCAAGCATTTATTAAACAAATTGGTTGAATTTGAACCTTCATTATCATCAAAAATAATTTATGAAGATAGAATGAATACCATTGATGCGATTATAGCAACTGGCAGTAATAACTCTGCTCGCCATTTCGATTACTATTTTGGTAAAATCCCAAACATTATTCGTAGAAATAGAAATAGTATTGCCGTATTAACAGGCGAGGAAACGTCGGAAGACTTTGTGAATTTGGGCGAAGATATTTTTAGGTATTACGGACAAGGTTGTAGAAATGTATCTAAATTATTTGTCCCTCGAGATTATAATTTCAGTCCGATGCTAGATGCCTTGGAGGTATTTAATTACATTGGCGATCAGAGCAAATACTTGAACAATTATAATTACTACAAGTCCATTTATTTAGTAAACAGAGAACATCATTTAGACAATGGCTTTTTATTGTTAAAAGAAAATGAATCGATGCAAGCTCCCCTCTCTGTTTTGTATTTCGAATATTATGATGACTTGAATTTATTGAAAGAAAAGCTTCAAGTTCAAGAAAATCAAATTCAATGCATTGTTGCAAAAGACGATTTACACCTACACAATCAACAAGTAACATTTGGTAAGAGTCAAGCTCCAGGCTGGATGGATTATGCCGATGGAGTGGATACGATGAAGTTCCTGATGGAACTTTGATCGAACTAGCGAATTTGCAAACTGACGAAATTGCGAAATTAAAAAAGCCCTGAGCTATTTTAGCATCAGGGCTTTTTCTTGAATTAGTAAAACTCAGCCAATTTGTTAGTTCTCAAATTCTCTAGTTCGTTAGTTCGATTATCTAACAGCTACTTTGAAAGCATCTGTTTCCATGTATTTCTTGAACTCTAAATCTTTCGATGCACGAGCACGCATTTCTGAGTTTTCGCGGATTGCACGAGTTAAGTTAGTAGTTAACATATCTAAATTATTAGTGCGAGCACCAATGATCGCTTTTAGGTAGAATGTTTCTGCATCTTGTTTAGCACAGTCAGCATTTTTCTTAGCAGCATCATAGTTACCTGATAAGGTAGCTGCTAATGCAGCGTTGTAGCTACAAGCATTAGCTGATCCGTAGAATGAAGATGCAGCTGCATAATCACCTGTACGAACTTTTAAGTTACCTAAGTTCACATTGTTTTGTGCACCTAATGATTTAGCAAGAGTATAATATTTCTCTGCGTTTTTGTAATCTTTCAATTGAGCATAAGCAACACCCATGTTATTGTAAACAATACCATTGTCTTTGCTTAAGTTATTAGCCTCTTTTAATAAAGCCATTGCTTCGTTTGCTTTACCACCTTGAGTTA
>CALRIM020000071.1:0-14925 GCA_943360385.1 Rhizobium sp. Q54
ATTGGCAATGTTTTCGAAATCTTTTGTAAGTTTTAATTGAAGATCTTCTATCTGTTGACGTTGTTCTTTTAGTTTGTCGTCTTGTGCTTTGAAAAAAGTTCGCGATTGTTCTAAGGATTTATTTGCATCGGCAAGCTTAGTACGCTCTGCTTCTATTTCAACTTTCAATTGGTTAATTTGATTTTTTAGTTCTTGAGCAAATACCGAATTGGTTCTTTCTTGATCTTTCAACTTTTCTTCTAAAACTGCTTTATTTGTTTTCAAAGTCGAAAGTTCATCGTTGTTTAAAGGCTCATTATTTTTAGATTTTGTAATGAGCATACCAATGAAGTATCCAACACCAAGGCCAATAATTAAAAACACAATATTCATCATGAAACAAAAATAACAAAAGAAATATCCCCACATCATGGTTATTTATTATTTTTAAAGTATGAATAGAAAAAACCCGTCAGCAGATAGATATACACTTGATTTACCGCCAGAGGATGGAATTATTATGGATGTATTAAGGGATTTTATTTTGGGTTTAAATGAAGATTTTGTAGAAACGTTTAAATATCAATGCCCTTTTTTTACTTATAATGGAATGTTCTGTTACCTAACCTTCGATAAAAAGATAAAGACCGTAGCGCTTGGGTTTGTATTGGGATATAAATTAGAAGATAAATATGGGTTGCTCTCTACGGATCGGAAGCAAATTAGGAAACTTCATTTTAAATCGGTTGACGATATTGATGAAGAAATATTGAAATATTATTTTGAACAGGCGATTTATCATCAAAATTTAAAGAAGAAAAACGGCTAAAGATTTAAAAACAAGGAATGTTTGTTAACTTTGTAGGCTCAAATAATGTGTTAAGAAGATGTTTGATAATTTAAGTGATAAGCTCGACAGAGCATTTAAGGTATTAAAAGGACAGGGAAAAATTACGGAAATTAACGTAGCAGAAACCCTTAAGGAAGTACGTAAGGCATTATTAGATGCCGATGTAAACTATAAAATTGCGAAGGATTTTACAGATAGAGTAAAAGAAAAAGCAATTGGTGCAAATGTGCTTACTTCTATATCTCCTAGTCAGTTAATGATTAAGATCGTTAATGACGAATTGGTAGCATTGATGGGAGGAGTTCAAGAGGAAATCAATTTAAAGGGCAACCCAAGTATCATATTAATTGCGGGTTTACAAGGATCGGGTAAAACTACCTTTTCTGGTAAATTGGCAAACTATTTAAAATCAAAAGGCAAAATCCCAATGTTAGTAGCGGCAGATGTTTACAGACCTGCGGCTATAGAACAATTAAGAATTTTATCAGAACAAATTGGAGTTGCAGCACATACAGATTTTGATAGCAAAGACCCCGTAGCTATTGCATTAGAGGGTATAAAGAAAGCTAAAGCGAGTGGTTGCAATGTA
Organism: Rhizobium sp. Q54; assembly: GCA_943360385.1. Classification (GTDB taxonomy): domain Bacteria; phylum Bacteroidota; class Bacteroidia; order Sphingobacteriales; family Sphingobacteriaceae; genus CAJBVG01. The sequence continues at coordinate 1,419 of CALRIM020000071.1, forward strand.
GTAATTGTAGATACAGCTGGCCGTTTAGCGGTAGATGAGCAAATGATGGATGAGATTGCAAGAGTAAAATCGAGCATTAATCCGAATGAAATTTTGTTCGTGGTAGATTCAATGACTGGTCAGGATGCTGTAAATACAGCAAAAGCATTTAATGACAGGTTAGATTTTGATGGAGTTGTATTAACAAAATTAGATGGTGATACACGAGGTGGTGCTGCGATTACGATTAAAGCGGTTGTAAATAAACCAATTAAATTTATTGGTACTGGCGAAAAGATGGAGGCTATCGATGTGTTTTATCCAGAAAGGATGGCATCGAGGATTTTGGGAATGGGAGATGTGGTTTCATTAGTAGAAAGGGCACAGCAACAGTTTGATGAGGTAGAGGCAGCCAAACTTCAAAAGAAAATAAGAAAAAACCAGTTCGATTTCAGTGATTTCTTGAATCAGTTGCAACAGATTAAGAAAATGGGCAACCTAAAAGATCTGATGGGGATGATACCTGGTATGGGTAAAATGGTAAAAGATATAGACATTAGCGATGACGCATTTAAGCACATAGAAGCCATTATTCAATCGATGACACCAACGGAAAGGGAACAACCAGAGGTGATAAATGGAAACAGAAAGAAAAGAATAGCAAGTGGAAGTGGGAGATCGATAGAGGAGGTAAACAAATTGCTGAAACAATTTGAAGACATGAAGAAGATGATGAAAATGATGAATGGGGGAGGTAATCCATTGAAAATGATGAGAAACAACCCTATGGCAGGAATGAAGAGGTAACAAAAAAACGTGTTTTGAACGCGTTTATGGATAAAATACTATTATTTAGTGCATTAAAGCCTCGAATTTTCGGGGCTTTATTGTTTAAATGAAAATTAAATAGCATCTTTGCAGCCCTCATTGTGGAGAAATGAGGATTTAACATTAAAAAATTAAACACATGCCAGTAAAAATCAGATTACAGAGACATGGTAAAAAAGCAAAAGCTTTTTATCACATTGTGGTGGCGGATTCACGTGCTCCGAGGGATGGTAAATTTATTGAAAAATTAGGGACTTATAATCCTAATACCAATCCAGCGACAATTGACATCAACACCGACAGCGCGGTTACTTGGTTGCACAATGGTGCACAACCAACGGAAACTGCAAGAGCAATTTTATCTTACAAAGGAGTTTTGTACAAGAGACACTTACAAATTGGTGTAACTAAAGGTGCAATTACGCAAGAGCAAGCAGATGCAAAATTTGCTACTTGGATGGAAGAGAAAACAGCTAAGGTTGACGCTAAAAAATCTAATCTTTCATCTTCAAAAGATGAAGCGAAGAAAGCTCGTTTAACATTAGAAGCAAAACAAAATCAAGAAAAAGCGAAAGCAATTGCTGCTAAAAATACTCCAGTAGTAGAAGAAGCACCAGTTGAAGAAGTTGTTGCAGAAACAGAAGTTGAAGCTCCTGAAGCTACAGATGCAACTGAAACTGCAGCTGAATAATTTTGTAAATTATTCTATATGTTAAATGATGATTATTTTTCTATAGGATATATCTCTAAAACAAGAGGACTAAAAGGAGAACTACAACTATATTTAGAAGTAGAAAATCCACAAGATTATAAAAACATGGAATCGTTGTTTTTGGAAATTAACCAAAAACCGGTTCCATTTTTTATTTCAAAACTATTGATTCAAAAAAATATCGTTTACATATATGTAGAAGATATCGATCATATAGATAAGGCAAAGAGTCTTGTAGGCAAAGGGGCTTACGTTCATGTAAAAAACAAACCTAAAAACACAAACGAAGATTCTCATAAGGCCTTAATAGGATTTATGGTTCAAGATGAACATCTTGGAGAACTTGGTATTATAAATGCTATTCAAGAACTACCCTCACAACTAATTGCAAACATGATCTATCAGAATAAGGAAGTATTATTTCCGTTAAATGATCAATTTGTTACAGGAATAGATAAGAAATCTAAAACAATTCACGTTGATTTGCCAGAAGGTTTGATAGACATATATCTATCAAATTAAAATTAATGGCAAAAAGGGTACTAACAATTTTCTATTTTCTATTTTCATTTTTCTTTGTCTCCGCTCAACAAACAAAGCAGCGGTTCAAAGTTATTCATGCAGATAGCCTTTCGGCAATACCATATGCTACACTTCAAGTTATACATAAAACTAATACCGCTATTACAGATGAAACAGGTATTGCACAATTAGATGTATCTATTGGTGATACTGTATTAATTCGAGCCCTTGGCTATTTTCCAATGCAAGTAGTAATTAATAATTTCGAAATGCCCCCTGTGTATCGTGCATTATTAATCCCCCAATCATTCAATATAAAAGAAATTACCATTAAGGGGATAAGAACAAAGGATGAATTAAGAATGGCAATTCTAAAAATGAGGATAGAGGAAAAGCAAAAAGATATACCTGGAATAAAATCCTACCATGGTTCTATGAAAAAACCAGCTGCAGGACCAATGAGTCCTATTTCTATGATATATGAAGCCGAGTGGGCAAAAAAGCAGCGGGCAAAAAAGTGGGGCAAGAACCTTATCATGCCTCAAATAAAGTAGAGAAAATGAAATTCATTACCTTTGTGCTATGATAATCGATATAGTAACGGTGGTACCTGGATTATTGGAAGGACCATTTTCTCATTCCATACTACAAAGAGCACAAAACAAAAACATTGTTCAAATACGTGTGCATAATTTACGCGAGTATGCGAATGGAAAACATAAGAATGTAGACGATTATCAATACGGAGGAGGTTCTGGTATGGTAATGATGATAGAACCCTTTGTGAACTGTCTAGAGCACCTACAGCAATCTACAAAATACGATGAGGTGATTTTTTTAACACCAGACGGGGAAACGCTAAAACAATCCATGGCTAATGAATTGAGTTTAAAAGGGAACTTGTTGATGTTATGTGGACATTACAAAGGAATAGACCAAAGGATAAGGGACCATTTTGTAACGAAAGAGATTTCTATAGGTGATTATGTACTAAGTGGAGGAGAACTAGCTGCAGCCGTGCTTGTAGACAGCATTGTTAGGCTCATCCCAGGAGTATTAAATGATGAAACTTCGGCATTATCAGATTCTTTTCAGGATGGCTTATTAAGTCCACCTGTTTATACAAGACCCGCAGATTTTAGAGGAATGAAAGTTCCAGACATTTTAATTGGCGGAAATACGCCTGAAGTAGAAAAGTGGAGATTTGAGAAGGCAATAGAAAGAACAAAAGAACGACGCCCAGACTTGCTTTAAGAGGGTTTTCCACATATAGAGGCACGGAAAGTCTTTATTTTTTTGATATTTTATTTTTATGTTGATAAAATAATCCCTATACTTGCAATCCGATTTTTACGGGCTAAAAATCGATTTTAAAGGCTTAATATCATGGATTTAGTAAAATTTGTAGACGCACAGAACCACAAAAATGAATTACCTACGTTTAACTCAGGTGATACTGTAACTGTTCATTATAAAATTAAAGAAGGAAACAAAGAGCGTATTCAACAATACCAAGGTGTTGTTATTCAACGCAACGGTACTGGTGCAACGGAAACGTTCACAGTTCGTAAAATCTCTAACTCAATTGGAGTAGAGCGTATTTTCCCTGTAAACTCACCTAATATCGATAAAGTAGAGGTGAATTCTAGAGGAGCTGTTCGTAGAGCAAAATTATATTACCTACGCGCACTTACAGGTAAAAAAGCTAGAATTAAAGAAAAAAGAGGTTCTTATTAATCTCTTATGCTATAGAATAACCCTCAGCCCACAAAAGCTGGGGGTTTTTTGTTTAAAAAAATTATAACACAAAAATGAAAGACCTATTAAAAAAATACGAAGAGAAAAGACCAGAGATTGTTTTTGAGTGGAAAGATCCAGAAACAGAGGCAGAGGGTTGGGTAGTGATTAACTCATTAAGAGGAGGAGCTGCCGGTGGAGGTACTCGTATGCGCAAAGGATTAGATAAACGAGAAGTAGAATCGTTGGCTAAAACAATGGAAGTAAAGTTTACGGTTTCTGGTCCTGCGATAGGTGGAGCAAAATCAGGAATAAATTTTGATCCAGCTGACCCAAGAAAAAAAGGAGTTCTAGAAAGATGGTACAAAGCTGTAATTCCTTTGTTGAAAAACTACTATGGAACAGGTGGAGATCTAAATATTGATGAAATTCATGAAGTAATTCCGATGACCGAAGCATATGGATTATGGCACCCACAAGAAGGTGTTATTAATGGTCATTTTAAAGCACATGAAAACGAAAAAATCCAACAAATTGGTCAATTAAGATTTGGGGTTTCTAAGGTATTAGAAAATGAAAAATACTCACCATCATTAGAGAAAAAATATTTAGTAGCAGATATGATTACTGGTTTTGGTGTTTCTGAATCAGCCCGTCATTTTTACAATATATACGGTGGATCGATTGTAGGAAAAAGAGTTATTATTCAAGGCTTCGGAAATGTTGGTGCAGCAGCAGCTTTTTATTTAACACAGGCTGGTGCAAAAGTAGTTGGTATAATAGATAGAGTTGGTGGGTTAATAGATGAGAATGGATTTACGTTTGAAGAAATTAAAAATCTATTTATAAATAGAAAAGGTAATACATTAGTTAGTGAAAATTTGATTTCATTTGAAGATGTAAATGCTAAAATTTGGGATATAAATGCAGAAGTATTTATTCCTGCTGCAGCATCTAGACTAGTCACAAAAGACCAAGTAGAAAGAATGAAAAAAGCAGGAATGGAAGTTATTGCATGTGGGGCTAATGTACCTTTTGCTGATCCAGAAATTTTCTTTGGACCAACAGGAGAATATGCTGATGAAAACTTAAGTGTAATACCCGATTTTATTTCTAATTGTGGTATGGCTAGAGTGTTTGCATACTTAATGAATAAAGGCGTAACGGTTACAGATGAAGCAATTTTTGAAGACACATCTGCTGTTATATGCAAGGCTCTTGAAAAAGCACACGCACAAAATAATTCTAAAACACATATTGCAAAAACAAGTTTCGAAATAGCACTTAAACAATTAGTATAATGTTTTCTTTAGAAAAAATAATTCAACAAGAATTTTTTGGAAACACCATAGAACAATATGCGTGGTTCGCAGGAATTTTATTTTTTGGATTTATTTTTCTCCGTGTATTTTCAAGATTTTTCAGCAGACTATTATTCAAGTTTTTTAAACGTTTTTCTGCTGAAGTAAAAATAGATAAGTTTGTAGAACTATTAGTTCGACCAATTGAATTGCTATTAATTGCTACCATTTTATATTGGGCAATAAATCAGCTTTCTTATCCTTTTCATGAAGTACTTATGAAAAGAAAAAAAAGTGAAATAACTTATTTTGATATTTTCGATAAGTTGTTTTTGTTTTTTGTAATTATTTCAATCAATTGGATAGTCTTAAGAATTATAGATTTTGTAGCCTTGGTATTTGCCTACAAAGCAAGCTTAACAGAAACAAAATCAGATGATCAATTAGTTTTGTTTATACGAGAACTTACAAAAATATTAGTCATAATAATTGGCTCTTTTGTAATGTTGGGGATGGTGTTCGAAATAAACGTTTTGACACTAATAACAGGATTGGGAATAGGTGGTATCGCAGTAGCATTAGCTGCAAAAGATAGTTTGGAAAACTTATTTGGGTCGTTCACTATTTTTATAGATAAACCATTTGTAGTTGGAGATTTAGTAAAGGTAGATGGGATTGAAGGGAATGTAGAAAAGGTGGGTTTTAGAAGCACACAAATAAGAAGTACGGATAGAAGTATAATAACGTTGCCTAATAAAAGGATGATTGATGGTGCCTTAGAGAACCTTACCTTAAGAAATTTCCGTAGAGTAAAGTTTACAGTTGGACTAACATATGATACACCTCCAGAAAACATAAAAAAGATTGTATCAGAAATAAACCAATTAATTAATAATCACCCTCATATGAATGAAGAGGGGGTTGCCGTTTTCGAAGAGTTTGGAGACTACTCTCTACGTTTAATGGTGCTTTATTTCATTGAAATGATGGATTATTACCAGTATTTAAAGATAAAGGAGGAGATGAATTACGCTATTACTGAAATAGTAAGTAAACATGGTTCTAGTTTTGCCTACCCAACAAGAACGATTATTCATCAGAATGAAAGTAACGATTTTGTTGATTAAACTTTTTCGGAATAATTATTGTTTGGGAAAGCAAAACCTTAAACAACAATTATGAAAAAAAAACTACTCTTTTTAACTTTTAGCATTAGTATAATCACCATTTTCGTTGGTTCGATTTATAATAATGCCTTTACTGACCCTACAGGAGCCCCAAATTCACGTACAGGATCTCCTGGTGATGGAGGAAATACTTGTGCTATTTCTGGTTGCCACACAGGATTAACTGTTACTACAAAAGCAAACATAATTTCTTCTGATATTCCCACAGATGGTTATACTCCAGGAGTGAAATATACTATTACTGCAACAGCTCACTCTACATCAAACAGGAATACATTTGGTTTCCAAATTTCTCCACAAACACCAACGGGGTTATTAGTTGGTACTTTGGGAATAACAAATGCAACTCAAACACAAATTACAGGTGGAGGGAAATACATTACACATAAACAAGCAGGAATAACAGGAAGTGGTGGAACCAAATCTTGGAGTTTTGCATGGACTGCACCAGTTGCTGGTACAGGAGCGGTAACTTTTTATGGATGTTTTAATAATGCAAATGGAACAGGAACATCTGCAGGAGATAGTATTATTAAAACCACCTATGTTGTTCAAGAGAAACTTGCCATCGGAATTAATAATAATAAATTAGCGCAATTGGGATTTAATATATTCCCTAATCCAGCGAATAATCATATTTATATTCAAAATGATAAGAATGTAAAATTCGATCATGTTGAAATTGTAGATTTATCTGGAAAGGTTGTTTATCAATCAGAGCGTGTATTAGAAGTCGATTTACAATTAGAAAAGGCTGGTATTTCTAACGGACTTTATTTCATTAAGCTTTACAACGAGAACGAATTGTTAGGAGTAACAAAGTTTGTGAAGCAATAGTGAAAAAAGCTAGTTGAAGTTTAAAACTTCAACTAGCTTTTTTCGTCTTCAATCATCTTTTAAAAAAAAGCGGTGTTAAGTTTAAAATCTAACACCGCTTTTTTTAAAGCTAAATAAAGTTTCAAACTTCATTTAGCTTACCGAGTAGAAGTTACAAACTTCTATATCTCATTTAAATTTGTACAAAGTATTATGTATTAAGTACCATGTATATTCTACATAATACTTTTTACAATATAAACTAGTTTTTTGGAGCAGCTGGTTTGTCTGCAGCTTTTTCTGTTTTAGTAGGTTTTTCTACTTTAGCAGTTTTAGTATCTTTTGAGCAGCATGATTTACCAGCAACTTCTTTTTTAGCATCTTTAGAGCAACAAGCATCTTTTTTACCGCTTTTGCCTTTTTCTTCACCGTGAGCTAAAGCTACCATTGAAGTAGCAGCAACCATTGCAAGCATTAATAATGTTTTTTTCATTTCTTTATTTTTTTTAATGTTTAAAATCTATATAACTGTTTGTGTATAACGCAAGTTAACTAAAAATGTTGTTTCTTTAAAAAAAATTATGATAAAGTAGCAATAGTAGATTTTCCACCCTTTACCACATCATTTAACTTAACATCAATTTTGGTTCCAACAGGTAAAAACAAGTCGACACGAGAACCAAATTTAATAAATCCCATTTCTCCACCTTGTTTAACTACATCTCCTTCTTTAACGTAATAAACAATTCTACGTGCCAAAGCCCCAGCAATTTGGCGCATTAACAATTGCATCCCATTCGCTCTTTCATAAACAACAGTAGTGCGTTCATTTTCTGTAGATGATTTTGGGTGCCACGCAACCAAATATAATCCAGGGTGGTATTTAGCATATTTTACAACTCCAGAAACAGGATTTCTATTAATGTGAACATTAATGGGAGACATGAATATTGAAACTTGTATGCGCTTATCTTTAAAGTATTCTGTTTCTTCTACCTCTTCAATAACCACAACCTTACCATCTGCAGGAGCTAATAAAATAGAGTCGTTTGGCGTTATATCAAAAAGAGGTTTTCTAAAAAATTGTAAAATTACAATCAGAATAAAGGCACTAAATACAATGCCGAAAACGTGTAACCAAACAGAATTGGGTGCAAAATAATAGGTGCAAAAATTAACAAGTGCACCAAATAATAAGGCTAATAAAATAGAGGCAGTACCTTCTTTGTGTAATGTCATGATAATAGTTTAAAAGGCAAATCTATAAAAAAAGATGAAGATAGGCATATACCATAGGAGCTGCTATTAATAATCCATCAAATCTATCGAGAACTCCACCATGCCCAGGTAAAATAGTTCCAGAATCTTTAATCTCTTTGCTTCTTTTAAGCATAGATTCCACCAAATCCCCCAATGTTCCAAAAACTACAATTATTATAGATAATGCAATCCAAGTAAGAGTATCGATAGATTGGAAATAATGTGAAATAAAATAAGCCGCAATGGCAGCAATTATTAATCCTCCGAAAAATCCTTCCCAAGATTTTTTAGGTGAAATGCGTTCAAATAATCTGTTTTTACCTAATGTTATACCAAAAACATATGCTCCGCTATCATTCGCCCATACGAGAATTAAAAACCCAAGGGGTATTTCATAATTATACTCTCCAGAAACGATGTACCCGAGTGCAGTAAATAATGCAAATGGAATAATAACATATGCGTATCCCAATAACAATTTACCTATTTGGTCAAAAGGCAAATGATCTCGTTGATAAAGTTCTATAATAAAAACAGCAGCAATTAAAAACACGTTCGCCCAAATGAATTTTTCTGGAATTAATCCCATTTGTACTAGGGCAATACTTGCCGACATAAAAATTGCAAATAGCAGGTATAATCTACTTAATGCTTTCCTTTTTTTAGGGCCATTAATCCTAAGGTATTCGTTAAATCCTATTACAGAAAAGATGAAAAATAAAAGATGTATATAACCATTAAAATATATACAAGCAACACAAGTAATTGCAAAGAAAAGTGCAGTAATGGTTCGAGTTAGGAAATTATTCATAATTCATTCTTAATAATTATTTCGATAGCTTCATCGAAATGTTTCGGGTGTATATATAATTCAACTTCACCAAAATTCAAATAACTAGAATCGCGTTTATTTAATTCAACAACTTCTATTTCATGGTCCTTTAAAACAGTAGTTACCAAAGAGGCCTGATATGAATTATTTGATGTGTAAATTTTAATCCAATCTTTCTCCATAAATAATTGCGATGCTAGATGCTTTATTTTTTCTCCAATACCAAAATAGAGTAATTGTAGCGATTAACGAAATTATTAAACCAGTAAATCCAAAATACTCATTGGAATTAGGATTGAAAGAGGAGAAACCTTGTTTATATAAAGAATCTAGGATAACTGCTGTAGCATTATTTACAAAATGAATAGAGATAGGAACCCATAAAGAATTAGAAAAAACATATGCATAACCCAACAACATTCCCAACAGTATTCGAGGAATTAAAGCATAAAATTCTTGATGAAGTGCACTAAACAGAATTGCACATGCTAAAATTGCAAAGTGAATGTTTTTTATTCTGTTAATCAGTATTTTTTGTAACACCCCTCTAAAGAATAGTTCTTCAGAAATAGCGGCTAAAAAACCAACAACAAATAAATTTATAATTAAATCTTTTCCGGTATTGTCACGCAAAAATAAAACAGAAAACTTTTCAGCTTGGGTTTGTTGGTTTCTAAAAAACGATTCTACATTTGAAAAAAAACTAGGGAAAGTAATTTGTTCGTTTAGAAAAGAAGTGAAAGAAACTAGTGGTGAAATAGCAAAAACAAAGACAATCCCAATTAAAAAGTGTTTCCAAGGAGTTGGTTTTAATTTTAAATAGTCTACTACTTCATTGCCCGATTGTTGTTTAGCAAATAAATGAGCTGGAATTACAAATGAAAAAAACACCTGAATAAACTGAATAAATTTCAGTGCATTAATAGTAGCAGAATCTACATCTGGTCCATTTATTTTGTTCAGCACACTGAGCACATCAACATTAAACAAGCCTTTTAATAATAGCTGAGTTACAATAGCACCTAGAATGTTAAACCCTACAAATAATAGAATTAAACGAAGGATACTATTTAAAAAACTTTTGGGAGGCATTTTAATAATCAGTTAAGAATGAATATTTTATTTATTTTTGCAACATAAATTATGGTAAAGATAGGAAATATTGAGTTGGGAGAGTTCCCATTATTGTTAGCACCAATGGAAGATGTGAGTGATCCTCCGTTTAGGTATGTATGCAAGCAAAATGGTGTAGATATGATGTATACTGAATTTATATCGTCTGAGGGATTGATAAGAGATGCAGCAAAAAGCAGAGCAAAACTTGATATTTTCGAATACGAACGCCCAATTGGAATACAAATATTTGGAAGTAACATTGAATCTATGAGAGAGGCAACAGAAATTGCTACTCTTGCGAATCCCGATTTAATAGATATAAATTATGGTTGCCCAGTAAAAAATGTAGCCTGTAGAGGTGCTGGAGCTAGCTTATTGCAAGACATTGATAAAATGGTAAAAATGACGGAAGCTGTAGTAAAGGCGACACATTTACCAGTAACAGTAAAAACAAGACTAGGTTGGGACGATAACACCAAAAATGTGGTAGAGGTGGCAGAACGATTACAAGATGTAGGGATTAAAGCACTAACCATTCATGGTAGAACTCGTTCTCAAATGTATAAAGGCCATGCAGATTGGACTTTAATAAGAGAGGTAAAGAAAAACCCAAGAATGAGCATTCCTATTTTTGGTAATGGTGATATAGATTCGCCAGAAAAGGCAATGTTGTGGATGAAGGAATATGAGGTGGACGGTATTATGGTGGGGAGAGCATCTATTGGATATCCTTGGATATTTAGAGAGATAAAACATTTTTACAAAACTGGTGAAAAACTAGCACCACCAACCCTACAGGAAAGGGTAGAAAGTTGTAAAATACATTTTGAAAAATCGATAGAGTGGAAAGGACCCAAAACTGGAATATTTGAAATGCGTAGGCATTATGCAAATTATTTCAAAGGGCTAGATAATAGCAAAGATTATCGGATGCGTTTAGTTTCGGCTGGTACTATTGATGAAATCAATGCTATATTCGAAGAAATTTCGAGTATTGGTGAAATGTTACACGCATAATTTTTTGCGTTTGTTTAGAAACGATTATATTTATCTCGATATCTTAAAACATGGCAACACAAATTACAGAAGGAGTAAAAATAACAGTTGATACTACTTACCAACCAGAGTATTCTAATCCGGCTAATTCTCATTTTATGTTTGCCTATAAAATAAACATCGAAAACCAATCTGATTTTACTGTACAGCTATTAAGTAGACACTGGTTTATTTTCGACTCAAATGGAACACACAGAGAAGTAGAGGGAGAGGGAGTTATTGGTGTACAACCAGTACTAGAGCCTGGTGAATCTCATGAATATGTTTCGGGTTGTAATTTGAAAACAGAAATGGGTAAAATGTGGGGAAGTTATACATTTAAACGAATTGTAGATGAGCAGTTGTTTGAAGTTCAGATTCCTGAGTTTGAACTGCTTTGTTCGTTTAAATTGAACTAATCTCGTATCTCGTAATTCGTACCTCGTATGTATAAAAAATAAACCCTGCCTAAAATCAGACAGGGTTTGTATAAATTTTAATAACGAAATACGTATTACGAAATACGAGTTACTAGTTAGTCTCTTCTTCCCATAAAGATCATAATGTAATACACCAAGGTAGCCAATGAACTCAAGGCTGCAATTACATAAGTGCTAGCTGCCCATTTTAACGCGCTCTTAGCGGTTTCTGTTTCATTTCGTTGAGTTATATTATTGGTTTCTAACCAAGCAATTGCTCTGTTGCTGGCATCGAATTCTACAGGTAGTGTTACAAAACTAAAAATGGTAGTTAAAGCGAATAATAAAATACCAATAAGGAGTAAAGTTGGGAATGTATTCAATAATAATATACCACCCAATAATACCCATTGCATATAACGTGAACTTACCGAAAGTGCAGGCACCATTGCAGAACGAAATTGTAACCAAGAATATGCAGTAGCATGTTGAACCGCGTGACCACACTCGTGAGCAGCAACTGCAGCAGCAGCAACAGAACGTCCGTGATAAACATCTGGACTTAAATTAACAGTTTTGTCGCTAGGGTTATAATGGTCCGTTAATGAACCTTCTACTGAAATAACTTTTACATCGGTAATGCCATGATCGTATAGCATTTTTTCTGCAATCTCTCTTCCAGATAATCCATTCGCCAACATTTGTTGTGAATACTCCGTGAATTTGGATTTAAATCTCCAGCTAATGATAAAGCTAAGAAGTAAAAACCCGATCATAATAATATACATGAATCCCATATTTTCTAATTTTTTAAATATCTTTAATCAAAGGAAATGCCATTCGTAAAACACTGACATTTCGTACCAAATACGTCAAATTTACTAAAATAGTATCAGATGAACCAATCCTATTGGGAAAGAACGTCATTTTTTAAGGATGTGGACTATGCCATGATAGGTGCTGGAATAGTTGGTTTATTTGCAGCCTTAGAACTAAAGAACAAATATCCGAATGCAAAAGTTTTAGTTTTAGAAAGATCTTTAATCCCAGATGGCGCAAGTACAAAAAATGCAGGATTTGCCTGTTTTGGTAGTTTGTCGGAATTAATCGTTCAGATGGAAAAAAGTTCGGAAAATGAATTAGTAAACCTAGTTCAACGAAGATGGGAGGGATTAAAAAAATTACGTACTGTTTTGGGTGATGACAACATTGATTTTAAAAATTTCGGCGGATATGAGGTTTTTACGAATAAGGATGAAACTCGTTGGAAACAGTGTGTTGAAAAAATTGATTATTTCAATGAACTATTAAAATCAGTAATTGGAGGAGAGGAAAAAATATATTCTGTTGTTGATGAAAAAATTAATGATTTTGGATTTGAAAAAGTAGAGCATTTAATTTTCAATCCATATGAAGCTCAAATTCATTCTGGTAAAATGATGCAAACCCTTATAAAAAAATGTTATACAGCAGGTGTGGAAATTATGTATGGATATGAGGTTGTGGGGTATAAACAAGGAGAAGAGTTGTTGATTGAAGTTACAAACTTCAATCAACAAAAAGGAATCAATCAACAAAAAGAGGCTAATCAACTAGTTGATAATAGTATTCATCAACAGAAATCAGAAAACCCAAAACGAGTAGCAAATAGTTTCCCAATAAGGACAAAAAAATTGCTAGTTTGTAATAATGCATTTGTGAAAAATCTTATCCCAAGCATAGATGTTACACCAGGAAGAGGGCAAGTATTTATTACAAAACCA
>CALRIM020000072.1:0-14883 GCA_943360385.1 Rhizobium sp. Q54
ACTTTCCCAACAGAAATAGACGGATGTTTTTGTGGCTTTTCAAACGACTCTACAGAATTTAAAAATGGTGAATACATTTATATGAATGATTTCGCCCAGACTTCATTTTTAAAAATAAATGGTATATTATCAAAGTTTATTCAAACTGAATACAACGAAATTAATAAAACTAGAACTATTGCAAAAGCAAAAAACGATCAATATGAGATTATTATAGAATTTAATAGAGAAAAGATAAATGAAAATGATTTGCCAAAGATAATAGGGACTATTAGATTAATAGATAAAAAAGGAATATCAATAACAAAGAAATTTTATGGTGAATGTGGTTGTTAACCTTTTATATTTAATTGATCTAGAATTGTTTCAAAAAACCATCATTGGCAGAATAAAAACATTAATCCCGATACTCGATACCTGATACACGATACCTTAAAAAATGGAAAGCAAAATCAGACAATTCATCAAACCATTTTCCGATTACGTTCGTACAAATGTAACGGGTGGTTTCTTACTGCTTTTCTGTGTAGTAATTGCGTTAATAGCAGTAAATACTAACCTCTACGAAGTTTACCATCATTTTTTTACCACTACCATTGGAATTAGTGTCGGCGAAATTTCTTTTAACAGAGACCTCCATTTTTGGATTAACGATGGATTGATGGCCGTATTCTTTTTACAAGTTGGCTTAGAAATAAAGAGAGAGTTATTAGAAGGAGAATTATCCGATATAAAAAAATCTAGTTTGCCCATTTTAGCGGCACTAGGTGGAATGATTGTTCCTGCCTTAATTTATATTCTATTCAATTATAATTCAATTGGATTAAATGGTTGGGCTATTCCAATGGCAACAGACATTGCATTTGCAGTGGCAATACTTTCATTACTTGGAAGAAGAATTCCATTATCATTAAAAATATTCTTAACGGCTTTAGCCATTGTAGATGACCTAGGTGCAATACTTGTAATTGCTATATTTTACACGCAATCATTACAATTTGCTTACTTATTTTATGCGTTTGCAGTACTTATAATTTTATACCTACTTAATGTTTCCAGAGTAAAATCAATTAGCATATATGTTCCCTTTGGTATTCTATTGTGGTTTTTTATTTACAAATCTGGAATACATGCAACTATTGCAGGAGTACTTTTTGCATTTATGATTCCAACCAATAAAGGAAATATTATTTCCCCTCTAGAACGATTAGAACATATTTTGAATAGACCCGTTGCCTATTTTATTATGCCACTCTTTGCATTATCCAATACCGATATTATTTTTAGTACACAATTATTTCAATCACTCACACAACCCATTGGATTAGGAATAATTTTCGGATTGGTTTTCGGAAAAGTAACTGGGATAGTTTCGTTTGCATACCTCAGCATTAAATTAAAACTATCTGAATTACCAAGCGGTACAACATGGAAACAACTAATAGGTGCAGGCTTCTTAGGGGGTATTGGTTTTACCATGTCGGTTTTTATCGCACTCCTCTCCTTCCCTGAATTGGAATTGCAAGCACTTAGTAAATTGGCTATTCTGCTTGCTTCGGTTACTTCAGGGGTGATTGGGTATTGGGTGCTGCGCTCGACGTCCACGTCGAGCTAATACACGATGGACGTGAACGTCCATCTCAGCATCATTATTTATAAGACGTACTAATTGTTCGTAACTCACGCCCCTCAACTTCATTCCCTGTCTGCCGACAGGCAGGGCTTTGCTCATTTCGTTCGGGGACCAATTTTCGCTTCTCATTTTGTAGTGAAAGAATTTGAGCGAGGCTCAAATTCTTTCACTACAATTTCCCAAAGTGGTCAAAGTGTAGGTCCCCGAACGTAGCGGAGCGTAGTTGAGGGGCGAGTTTAGTCTGAAGAATTATTACAAGTTACAAGCTACAAGATACTCCTTACCAATGAAACCGCCCTACTCACCATCTCAATCGGCAACTTATAGAAAAGATGTACCGACATCAGTGCAAGAAACGATGCTTGCCCCCAGAAAAACAATGCCCAGAAAAATGCGGGTAACAATGCGAAACCACTTAAATTCTTAGCATCACCAGCCTTCTTAGGTTCTTTAATAGACAAATAAAGTATGTGCCAAGAAGATATCCATGCATCGGTAAACACAAATGCTGTGATGAATAATGCCGTGTAATGTTCTGTAATAGTGAGATGAAAATAGAAAATGGAAAATAGTAAAAGATTGATGATTAGTAACCATATAATTCCATAAGCATTTCGTACCCAAAAAATTAAATTGATTACAGATAAACTAATCATTACATATAAAATGTAATTATAATGCGAAGTATAAAGGAGGTAGGCAAATACAAACGAAACAATAGATGAAAATGGATAACCTGCAATTGAAACAAAAAATTTGGTGAACCACGATTTCGATTTGGTGGTTGCAACACCCTCACCAGTATGCAATATATCGACAGAAACAACCTCCCCAGATAATAATAAGCTCATGAAAGCATGTCCAGATTCATGTATTAAGGTATTAAATCCCTTAAAGATTCTCCCTACCTTGGGTAAATAATTTAGTGCAATTGCTATTGCTAGTACCAAACATATTTCCGTATTTTTAGTTAGACTTAACATATTTACAAGATAGAAATGAAAACACATTTCACCAAAAAGAAAATTAATAAACAAGCAGATGAGATTAAGGATACTGGTTTTGGTACTCAAACACCTCGTCAACGTTCATTAAACAGAGATGGTTCATTCAATTTAGTAAGAACTGGTTTGGCTGTTTTCAGAATAGATGATTTATATACTAACCTTATTACCATGAAATGGAGGAAATTTATTCCTTTAGTTCTTGCATTTTATATTTTCATTAATATACTTTTCGCCTTTATTTATTATACTATTGGTGTTGAACACTTAGGAGGTGTAAACAGTGTTAAACCAATTGATAAATTCTTTGATGCCTTTTTCTTTTCTGCACAAACCATTTCTACCGTTGGATACGGACATATTAGTCCGCAAGGATTTATAACAAGTTTACTCGCTGCCTTCGAATCCCTAATGGGAGTAATAGTCTTCGCGGTAATTACTGGTTTATTATACGGTCGTTTTTCGGCTCCAAAAGCAAAAATATTATATAGCGATAATGCTATAATTGCTCCTTATAAGGATGGAAGAGGCTTAATGTTTAGAATTGCAAACAAGCGTAAAAATCAACTTATAGAAGTAGAAATGGAAGTCACTATCGGGATGAATGTAATAGAAAACGAAGCCATAACTAGAAGATTTTATAATCTTAAATTAGAAAACAGGAAAATTAATTTCTTTCCTTTAAGTTGGACAATTGTACATCCGATTAATGAAGATAGTCCGATATTCAATTTCACTCAAAAGGATTTAGAAGAAGCAGATGCTGAAATAATTACACTTTTTAAAGGCTTTGATGATACCTATTCTCAAATTGTTCATTCCAGAAAATCATTTATGTTTGATGAAATTCTATGGGGTAAAAAATTCGTTAGCATTATTGGTCAAAATGAGGAAGGAAAAACAACGCTAGCACTTGATCAAATTAATTTATTTCAAGATGCTGAATTGCCAATGCAGGTTAGTGTAAAGGAGAGTCAGGCTCTTTAGCGAAATGATTAAATATAATACGATCTAAAAGCCTAGAAAACACCTTTCCAGACCACACAATTGTTTTACCTTGAAGTGTTAATATAAGTTGATTCTTTTTCCTTTTAAGAGCTACTATAATATGATCGGCAACCTTTTCAGCTGACATCATTTTATTTTCATCTAAAGGGGACTCGCCTTGCGTTGAACCGTCTTTGGCAAGTGCCGAATTTCTAATATTAGTGGAAGTAAAACCAGGGCAAGCTATCATTACATGTAAGCCTTTGTTAATATTTTCTATCCGAATACTTTCTAAAAAACCTTGCATTGCAAATTTAGAAGCAGAATATCCCGATCGTCCGGGAAGCCCTTTGTAACCTGCAATTGAAGATACTCCTATAATACTTCCTTTTGTTTTTAATAGTTCTGGAATTGCATATTTAGTACAATATACCGTACCCCAAAAATTTACATCCATTACAGTTTTTAATACATTTACGTCTACTTCTTCAAATAATGCTCGCATAGAAATTCCTGCATTATTAATTAAAACATCAATCCTGCCAAAAACTCTTTTTGTTTCTTCTATTAAATGTTTGCAATACTCTTCCTTAGAAACATCGGTAGCAACAGCAATTGCTTTTACTCCAAATGTTTTTTCAATGTCTTGTGCAATTTCGCAAGTTAATGCATATTGTCTGGCAGCAAGTACTATATTCGCACCTTCTTGCGCAAACCTGTAGGCTAAGGCTTTTCCAATTCCTGAGGATGCTCCAGTTATAACAATCGTTTTTCCTTTAAACTGTTCCATATTTTCTGCCTAATTTTCGGATACCTCTCCACATTAACAACAAATCCTTATCAAGCTCGTAATGCTTTGCATATAATAAATTCAATCGTTTCGAGGTATGCTCGTCTAATTGTATTTCTTTTTTCAACCCATCGCTTGGGTTTAATATGCCTTTTCTTATTTTGGGTAAATGATGATTATCAATTGTTGTATTGATGTACCCTACCCATGATTTTCTCAACAAGATTACATCAAAACAGTTTATTAAAAACTGAAAAAAGTTTTTCTGAATAAATATATTAATTGGTATAAGCAGTAACATTAACACACTAAAAAGTATATCTAATATTCGCTTACTTCTAACATATTGAGGTTTATTAATATTGAAGTTTATATCAATTGTATATAAATCGCCAGGATTATCTACAGAGTTACTACCTATTATAAATAAACTCTCTTCTGGTGCTATTTTATAATCTACATGAGTATTTTTTACCATTGCCATCGAATGAATAATCTCATGTAAAGGAAGATTTTTGGTTGAAAAAATTATCTCATCAACTCTATATACTTCGGCAATTTCTCCAAGCTGAATAATGTTACCCAGAAACTCTTCATTCTTATCTTGATAAATTTTATCTGGGTGAACAAACCCAATGAAATTAACCCTTCCAATGGCTTGTTTAATGGTATCGAGAACTCTTTTCCCTTCTTCTAATGTAGCTACAATTACAATATTTTTCTCCGATGAAATACCATCAAGTTTATAGTTTTTTAGTCCTATTAAATTCAATAATAACCTTAACCCCACCGATGAAATAACTGTCCAGAATGCACCTAAAATAATTAAGGCTCTAGAAAACCGCCAAGCTTCATTTACAAATGCATAAGTAAGTGTTATGAGTAGTGAACCTATAAATAATCCTCTCACTAATCGCGATAATTTATAAGGCTTATCATACCCTCCCATTAACCAAACAGAAAAAAGCCATGTTAAAATATATGTTGGCACTGCAATCTCCATTAATTCTGGAGCATATGTTTTTCGTACATATCGGTGGTTATGCTCCCAATAAATTTTAATGATGTACATACCGATATACCAAGTACTGGCATCTAAAAATGGAAGTACCAATCGGTTTATCATTCTACTAAAAATAGCGAACCCCGCTCGTACATAAACAGCAATGTTTATTAGGAAAGAGAAGGTTTTTGCATTTTTCTTAGAAAAATGTTTGTTCGCAAAAATGATCATTGCATTATAAAACACAAACACATAATTCACAGAACTTTTCTTAGTGCTCTCTCCTTTGTAGTGTATTATACTTGTTTCGGGAAAATAATAATTTTTATACCCACCTAATTGAATTCTATAGGATAAGTCGATGTCTTCACCATACATAAAAAAGGTTTCGTCTAACAAGCCCACCTTATCCAATGCTTCCTTTCGCATCATCATAAAAGCGCCGGCCAACACATCTACCTCATTTATTTCATCATTGTTTAAAAAACCTAGATGATATCTTCCGAATAATTTCGATTTCGGAAATAATTTCGATAAGCCAAATATTTTAAAGAAGGCTACCATTGGTGTTGGTAAACCACGTTTAGATTCAGGAAGAAAATGACCCTTTCCATCAATCATTTTAACACCTAATCCTCCTGCATCTGGATGTTCATCCATAAATTGAACAATCTTAGCAAAGGTGTCTTCTTGAACAACAGTATCGGGGTTAAGGAGCAAAACATATTGCCCTTTAGAAATTTCTATCCCTTGATTATTGGCAACAGAAAATCCGGTATTCTTCTTATTTTCAATTAGAATTATATCGGCAAACTTGTCTTTTAACATTTCTACCGAACCATCTACAGAATTATTATCCACCACAATTACTTCGAGTTCAATACCTTTAGAAGCTTTGCGTACAGAGTACAGGCATTGCTCTAAAAAGTACTTCACGTTATAATTAACAATGATTATTGATAATTTCATTCAGGAGATTTACGATTGGTTAAAAATAGCAAAATTGTTTAATAAGGCATCTTAATTAACCTTGCTGATATGCAATTCGCGATAAAATAGATCGCCCTAAGGTTACTTCGTCTACATATTCTAATTCCCCCCCAAAAGCCACACCTCTAGAAATAGTAGATATTTTAACAGGGAACTCTTTAATTTTTTTATGAATAAAGAAAATCGTGGTATCCCCTTCCATGGTGGCACTTAAGGCCATAATAATTTCTTGTACTTCACCACTTTTTAAACGTTCTACCAGAGAATCTATTTGTAAATCGCTCGGGCCTTTACCCTCCATTGGAGAAATTAATCCACCCAACACATGGTACACGCCATTATATTGTTGTGTATTTTCTATCGCAATTATATCTCGAATATCTTCTACCACACACAATTCGGCCCTATTCCTACGAGCGTTCGAGCAAATATTACATATTTCGGTATCGGAAATATTATGACAAGTATTACAATATTTTATTTCTTCTTTAAGCTTATCGAACGCAGCAGCAAATTGATTCACTTGTAAATTATCTTTTTTCAATAGATGTAAAACCAAACGCAAAGCCGTTTTTTGCCCTATACCGGGCAATTGTGAAAATGCTTGTACCGCCTGATCCAATCTTTTCGATGGTAAATTCATATTCCAAAAATAAGGATTATTCCCATTTCTAACCTTTTTTTCCAATACTGTTGATTAATTCCTTCGTTCTTATAATCTCTATAAATTACATTTGGGTTTAATACACTCATATGTCAGCAAATTTTATTTTTGGTTGTGTTGCCGCTTATTCTATCCTTCTATTTGTAATCACTTGGCTTACAAGTAGAAATTCAACCAACCAAAGTTATTTCTTAGGTAACAAATCATCGCCTTGGTATATTATTGCCTATGGAATGATAGGAGCCTCTCTCTCTGGAGTAACTTTCATTTCGGTTCCAGGCTGGGTTAATCAAACCCAATTCTCCTATTTAATGGTGGTATTTGGGTACTTAGCCGGATATATTGTAATTGCTACCGTATTACTTCCGTTGTACTATCGATTAAACCTAACCTCCATTTATGCCTTTTTAGAGCAACGCTTTGGATTTTGGTCGTATCAATCTGGCGCCTCCTTTTTTATTCTCTCGAGAGTAATTGGTGCATCGTTTAGAATGTTCTTAGTGGTAAGTGTTTTACAAACATTTGTTTTCCAACAATGGGGCGTTCCATTTTATGTTACTGTACTGATATTTATTGCCCTTATTCTGCTTTATACCTTCGAGGGTGGAATAAAAACAATTATCTGGACAGATACCCTTCAAACAACCTTTATGTTGTTAGGCGTTGGAATTTCAGTTTACATTATATCGAAAGAATTAGGGTATAGTTTTGGAGATTTAGTAAGCACCATTAAAAAAAGCGATTACTCACAAATAATTTTTACAGATGTAAATGATAAACGTTTTTTTCTAAAACAGTTTTTAAGTGGAATGTTTATAACCATTACCATGACAGGGCTTGACCAAGAAATGATGCAGAAAAATTTGAGTTGCAAATCACTCAAAGATGCTCAGAAAAACATGATCAGTTTTAGTTTGGTATTGGTATTAATCAATTTACTTTTCTTGAGTTTGGGAGTTGTTTTATATCAATATGCACAACAAAAAGGAATTACATTGCCATCGAATTCCGATGAATTATTTCCAACATTAGCGATTAAATACTTAGGAAGTTTTGCAGGATTAGTATTTATCATCGGGCTTATCTCTGCAGCCTATCCAAGTGCCGACGGAGCTTTAACCTCATTAACCACATCCTTCTGTGTAGATATTTTAGGATTAAATAAAAAAACAGAATTAGATGAGAAAAAGAAAAAACGCATTCGCTATTATGTGCATTTTAGTTTTGCCTTCTTATTGTTTTTAGTAATTGTAATATTTAAAAATATAAATGATCAAGCAGTAGTCGGAAAATTATTTACCGTTGCAGGCTATACTTATGGGCCTCTACTTGGGTTATATGCTTACGGATTGTTTACTAAAAATGCAGTGAAAGATAAATGGGTTCCATTGATATGTATACTCTCTCCTATTATTTGTTATGTATTGAATGCCTATAGTGTTCAATGGTTCAACGGATATAAGTTTGGGTTCGAGTTGCTAATATTGAATGGAATTATTACATTTATTGGTTTGCTCTTGCTCCGCAAGACTCGTAGCTCGTAGTTCGTCGCTCGTAACTCGAATAAATTACGAACTACGAATTACGAGGTACGAGGTACGAATTAACATATTATCCTATTAACACATTAACACATTAAAAAGGTATGACCGGAGACGATAAAATTAGAAGTGCGTTCGAGAACAAAAATTGGAACGAAATTAAGACACAAAATTCTTGGCAGATATTTAAAATAATGGCTGAATTTGTGGAGGGGTTTGAAAAATTAGCAAAGATAGGTCCATGTGTATCTATTTTCGGATCGGCAAGAACACAACCCGACCATGTTTATTATAAGCTTGGTGAAGAAATTGCGGAGAAACTTACACGCAAAGGATACGGAATTATTACAGGTGGTGGCCCAGGTATTATGGAAGCTGGTAATAAAGGAGCGCGAGCAACTGGAGGCAAATCAGTAGGATTAAATATAGTATTGCCATTTGAGCAATCGCACAATCCGTATATCGATTTAGATAAGTTGATGAACTTCGATTATTTCTTTGTTAGAAAAGTAATGTTCCTAAAATACGCACAAGGTTTTGTGGTATTACCAGGAGGGTTTGGAACACTCGATGAGTTGTTTGAAGCATTAACTTTAATTCAAACTAAAAAAGTAGCACAGTTCCCTGTAGTATTAGTAGGCACAGAGTTCTGGGGAGGCTTAGTAGATTGGATTCAACAGGTAATGTTAGAAAAAGAAAAGAATGTTTCTCCAAACGATATGTTTTTATTTAAAGTAGTAGATACTGCCGACGATGCGGTGAAACATATTGTAGAGTTTTACGAGAAGTTTATTTTGAAACCGAATTTTTAAAAGAGTATCGGGTAGTGAGTATCGGGTATCGAGATAATTAAATAATGAAAAAGAAACCTACGTCCACAGAAAAACCTTACGAAACTCGTAAAATACGAGTCTTTCATTCTTTTGAGGAGCAGGAGGAGTATGAATATTCACAAATTATTAATCAAAACCCCTTAGATAGGATTAAAGACACAGTAGAACTAATTCTGAGAGTATATAATACAAGTAGAGAAGAATTATCACAACGAAAAGTAAGTAATCGGATAAAATTCTTAGATAATACTTTATGAATCTATTTATTGAAAAACATCAAGAATTAATAAAACTATTAATTAGTAATAATGTAGAATTTATTATTATTGGTGGATATTCAGTTATTTTTCATGGCTACAAAAGAACAACTGGCGACATAGATATTTGGTTAAATCCAACAAACGAAAATAAGAAAAAGTTGATTTCATAACTAGAATAAATAATGTTGATTTTTATGAAGCAAATAATAATAAAATTACTGCAGAAGTAGATGGCATTAACATTCCATTTATTCATCTAAATGACCTAATAATTTCAAAATTTAATACTGGTAGAATAAAAGATAAAGCTGATATTGATCAATTACAAAAGATACATTCAAGAAAAAACTAGTTAACAGTAGACTTAAACTAGTTACTAGAATTGAGATATTAGATATTAGAAACATAATTAGTACAAAATTGACTTTCTAATATCTAATATCTCAATTCTTTTTTACTAGCTGCAGGCCCGCCATTGGAAACACCGCCCAACCCTCTGTATACCTCAACTCCCCTTCCAAACTATCTTTATTTACTGGCATCAACCAAATCTGCACTTCCTTATCTGCATCCGGATCACCAGTGAATATTTTACCAATCTTACCACATTCTATGATGTAAGAAATGCCTGATAAATCGGTATCTACTTTATTTTTTCTGATTATTGCATTTTCGAATTTAACATTACCAATATTCCCTGAAGCTGTTTTATTTTTATTGATGTCAATGGAAACATTAGCATTATCTCTTGTAAATGTAAACCCATCGCCAAACTTGTAGGTACGAACAATTACAGGCGTTGAGTTAGTACTCCATTGCCCAACATATTCATCTGGGAGGATGAAATCTGTGGTTTTGCAAGAGGAGAATGTTGCAATTAGGAGAATGAGTAGGATACTTTTTTTCATTATACTAATTTAGTAACTAGAATTGAGATGTGAGAAATTCAGAATGTATTTATTACATTAGCATACTAGCATATCAGCATATTAATCAAATGAACCCAGAAGTCACAGCATTCATTAATTCACAGAACCACCCTCTTCTCAAGGAAATCACCCTCCTTCGCGAAATCATTCTTTCTTGCGATAAAGGCCTAACGGAAAACATTAAATGGAATGGACCGAATTATGTATTCAAGGAAGAAGATCGAATCACCATGAAAATAAATCCTCCGAAAAACATTCAACTTATATTTCATCGTGGTGCTAAAAAGCAAGCCCAACCAAAAGATAAATTAATTAAAGACGATTCTGGTTTAATGGTTTGGAAAGAGAATGACAGAGCGGTGGTGACGTTTTTAACATCAACGGAAATAAATGCCAGTAAGGATGCCCTCATCAAGATTGTACAAAATTGGATATTAGTAATAAACTAATTTGCTTGTATGTTAATGTATTGTTAATCTGAAAGTTTATTTGTTTTATTGCTAATTAATAATATTTAAATCGAATAGGGAGACTAAATTGTACCCTCACTGGATTTCCGTTTTGAGTGGCTGGTAGAATAATTAAATCCAAATTCCTAATCACTTCTTCAGCAGCTTCATCAAATCCATAGCCTACATAACTTTTACTTTTTATATTTGAAATAGATCCATCTTTTTCAATAACAAATTGAACTGGAACATTTGCATTTAACTTCAATTTGTAGGCTTCTTGGGGATAAACAGCATCATTTGTTATTTTAGAAATCAAACATATTTCTCCACCTAAAATAGTAGGCATCACCTCAATATCGCCATTCATATTTTTCATATCAACTTTAGCCCTAGGTATAAGTTCTCCCTTAATCATATCCATAACTGTACTATCTGAGAAATTAAAAGTCTGAACTATTTTTCCTTTTGCTGAAAACCTCCATAATCCTGTTTTTGTTCCCGATTTATACATACCTGAAATATAAACATATCCGTTAAAAAAGTATGCCCATCCTCCATCCTTTTGATTATTCAAATAAAATCCATCTTCAATTAAATTTCCGTTTCTATATTTTTTATAAACACCATTCTTAATTGTAGAATCATTATTTAAAATTTCATAAACCTCCTTTATTTCACCCCTAGGTCCAGAAAATTTCTTTACCTTAATTGTTTTTTGAGCAAATAGAAAGAAAGGTGATAAAATCAGTATGAAAACTATGATACTTCGCATATAATAAAAAATTGTTCAAATTGTTCAAATTGGCACATTGTCTAAATTTCAGAAACCCCTCCCGACACCGCAAACTTCATCGCATCGGCTGCTTTCATTCGTAGTGGAGAAACTTTGCTTTTATTTACTATGAGTACTCTTCCTGCAATGCTATACGATAATGGGAAGTACACCGCTACTTCGTCTTCTAATCCGATGTTATTTAGATTTTTTTGGGTGAGGAATCCAACTTGTTTTATTCCTTCTCCTATTTCGACTAAAACTGGTTCGTTAAATTTTTTATCCTCACCAACAAATGCCTCTAATAAGTCACGAACAGATGAATACATCAATTTAAAAATCGGCATTCTGTTCAATAATTTATCGAGGTAATTATAAATGGGTTCGGTAATAAATGAGGTTACCAATAAGCCTACTAAGGCTAAACCTAATATAGTTACGATAAAGCCAGAGCCTGGAAATCCAAGATTTATAATGCTATCTACGGTATAAATTACCTTGTAAATAACATACATACTAAATGCTAAAGGAATTATTACCAATACTCCCTTAAAAAAATAGTTTAGAAATACTTTGAAAAATTTATTCATAATAATAGATCCTCTGAACCCTTTGTGATATACTTGTTAATACTTCGTAAGGTATCGTATTTAATTTAATAGCCAACTCTTTTATACTTGGATTATCGCCAAATACAATTACCTCATCTCCTTCCTGAACATTCATTCCTGTAACATCTACCATACACATATCCATGCATACACTGCCTACTACCTTGGCTCTCTGCCCATTTATAACTACTTCTGCTACTCCATTGCCAAAGGCTCTGTTAAATCCATCTGCGTATCCAATTTTGATGGTAGCAATCTCCGAATTATGGTTCAATAGGCCCCTTCTACTGTAACCAATACTCTCTCCTTTCGGTACATTTCTTACTTGTGTAACAGTTGTTTTTAGTTCTGCTACTCGTTGCAATTCATGTTCAAAATTCCCCACATTTTCTACTCCATATAATCCAATTCCTAAACGAACCATTTCATAATGTGCCTCTGGAAACCTAAGTATTGCAGCAGTATTGGCAACATGTCTTATCGCATCATAATGTAAAAAGTTGCGCAAACTTGCATACATTTTATCAAACGCGTTAAGTTGTTGTTTTGTAAATTCATCGTGTTCATCTGCCTCCGATGCTGCCAAATGAGAGAAAACACTAGCCACTCGAATGGTTTCATCTTTTACAAAATTTTCTATGTCTGCAATATCTTTTAATTCAAACCCTAATCGATGCATCCCTGTATCCAATTTTAAGTGAATTGGATAGTTCTTAATTCCCTCTAGTTTTAAATGATTAATAAAAGCATTAAAAATACTAGCATTGTAAATTTCTGGCTCTAGATTATTGGCAATCATTTTTTCGAACGCATTACTCTCCGGGCTCATCACCATTATAGGTAAGGTAATGCCTGCAGTACGTAATGCTACTCCCTCATCGGCATAAGCAACTGCCAAATAATCTACTTTGTTATATTGTAATACATTGGCAATTTCGAAACTTCCACTGCCATAGGCAAAAGCTTTCACCATTACCATTACTTTTGTTCCAGATAATAATTTCGATCGATAGAAATTTAAATTATGAACAATGGCGTTCAAATTTACTTCCATTACTGTATCGTGTACTTTTTCTTCTAATCGACGTGCAATTTTTTCGAACGCAAAGGTTCTAGCGCCCTTAATTAAAATCCCTTCCCTGCTGAAATCAAAGCTGTTAAAGGATTTCAGAAATTCCTCTGTATTCTTAAAGAAATATTTTTCCATCGAAAATAAAGATTCATACGATGAAATTTCTTCTCCAATTCCTATAATTCTATCAATTTTATGTGCCTTAAAATAATCCGCCATTAATTCATATACCTTCTCTGAAGCACCATGAATCATGTCCGAAATAATTACCGTTTTTCGCTCATGCTTTTGTTGAAACAAAAAATCAACAGCAATAAACAAGGAAGCAATATCCGCACTATAGCTATCATTAATAATGCTCGATTGCTGTATGCCTTGTTTCATTTGTAAGCGCATCGGAATGGCCTGCAACTGTTTTATACGTTGAACTACTACCTCTACATCATATCCTAAACATAACATTGTAGCACTACAAATAATACAATTTTCGATAGAAGCATCGTCGTTAAATGGAACATGCAAATCAAATTCGAAACTTGCGTATCTTGCCTTTAAGATCGTTTGTAAGTCTTGTTTTATAATAGACTTTATTTGTAAATCCGCTTCTTCGTGTATTGCCCAAGTAAAGGATTTACTCAATGGAATCAATCCTTCTGGAACATACTGTTTACCGTAAATTATTTTTTTAGAATGAATAAAGAGTTTTAACTTCTCTGTTAGTTTTTCTTCCTTGCTTTTAAATCCCTCATCGTGTGCCGTTTTTATATTTGTTAAAATACCAATTTGGGGATGAATGATGTTCTCCAAAACCTCCATTTCATTTATGGTAGAGATGCCTGCCTCAAAAATTCCCAATTGGTAAGCATGACTCATTTGCCACACCGAAAGTGGTACTCCAATTTGTGAGTTATAACTTTTTGGACTTCTAACAATCGATTTTTCTGGTGAAACTAATTGATACAACCAATCTTTTACAATTGTTTTTCCGTTACTTCCTGTAATCCCTATTACTGGATAATCAAAATGCTCTCGATGGTAAGCTACCAATGTTTGCATGGCTTTCAGAGCATCATCAACCATAAAAAAGTTTGCCTCAGAAAACTGTTCAATTGAAAAACTTTTTAACGAGATAACAAAATTTCGTACTCCTTGGGTATATAAATCGGGTATATATTGATGTGCGTCCTGATTTCCCTTCAGTGCAAAAAATAGTGAGGAAGGTGCATGAATTACTTTACGACTATCAATTAATAACCATTGAATATTCGAATTAGGATTAACAATACTTGATTTACACTCCCAAATATGTTCTAATTGTGCTGCAGTATAGAGGTGTTGCATA
>CALRIM020000073.1:0-14868 GCA_943360385.1 Rhizobium sp. Q54
TTAGATGCAGGTAATGCAGGATCAAGTTACGCATGGAGTACTGGAGCAACAACACAAACGATACGCGTGAGTTTAGCAGGGACCTATTCGGTAGAAGTAACAAATGCAGATGGTTGTAAAACAACAGATCAAATTGTAGTAACGAATAAAGCAATCCCAAATGCAAACTTTACGTCACAAGGAGTAAACACGTTAAACGTACAGTTCACGACGGTACAACAAGTAGGAAGTACCTATTCGTGGAACTTTGGAGACCCAAGCAGTCCATCGAATACATCAGCGATTTACAATCCAATACACTTGTTTACACAAGCGGGTACGTACTATGTAAGTTTAACAGTAACGAATGTATCAACAGGATGTGTGAGTGTGAATGTAGATACGATAGAAGTGGTGATGATAGGCGTAAATTCAACAGCACGAAACACACAAAACCTAGTTGCAATACCAAATCCATTTGTTGGTCAAACTAAAGTAGAGTATGTATTAACAGAGAATGCTAACAACGTAACGATAGAGATATATGATGTAGTTGGTAGAAAAGTTGCAACTCTATTAAATGGAGTACCGCAAGTTGCTGGTAAACATGCTATCAATTATATAAACGAAGACAAAGAAATGGGTTCTGGAGTTTATATTGTTCAGCTAACGGTTGATGGAAAAACATCAATAATTAGAATGGTTGACATTGCGAACAAATAATAGTTTATAAAAGTATATTTTGAAAGCGGGGCAAATGCCCCGCTTTTTTTTTGCGTGTTTACAAACGTTCTGTTAGTCAATATATTATTTGCGGTTCATTTTATTTGTAAGTATATTTTAAATCACCGATATTTTATTTCAAATCACCTATTTTTTTAAATTCCAGTTTAAACCTTTTCTACATTTATTCACCCAACAGTAAATAAACTGTAAAAAGTCATGAAAAGAATTCAAATTGCTCTAATTGCCATAGTGGTATTTATGAGTGCATGTTCGAAAGAACAAATTGGTAGTAATTACCAAAGTATTAATGTTTCTGAATTATCTAGTACGGTTACAGAATATGTAGCAGAAAATTATCCAGATGCAAGTATTGTTTCGGCAATGAAATCTGGAAATACAGATGCAACGTATTTAATTACATTAAATACAAACGAAGAGCTTGCATTTAATGCAGGTGGAAATTGTTTGGGTGAAGCAGGTGAAGTATTAAGTCGTAATGGCGGACAGCGCCATAATCATCATGGCGGACATGGAAACGGTGGCGGGCATGGTAATGGTGGCGGACATGGTGGTGGAATGGGACATGGTATGATTCCTGTTGATTCATTGCCAACTACAATTACATCTTACATTGCATTAAATTATCCTTCTGATACTATTTTAGGTGCACGTACGGATACTACTTGCCAATTTGGGAATACAATTAATGTAATGGTAACCCATAGTGGTGTAGCTCCAACAGCGCTTGCTTTTGATTTAAATGGAGCATTTTTATATGGTGCACAACGCACACTTTACGCAGCAACTTCTCAAGCAGTTAAAGATTCGTTAACAGCAGCATACCCTAACGTAAGAAAAGTTAGAAACAAAGTGTTGGTTTTAACTTTGGCAAATAGTACTATAGAATATAATGTATTTTTAAAAGTAAATAGTAACCCATTAATTGTAACGATACAAGATAATGGAACAATAGTTTGTACAAGATAATAAAGCGACGCGTATACACTCGTCGTTATATTAATTATAGGTTAGTTAGAGTTAAAGGGAACGTGAAAACGTTCCCTTTTTTTGTTTGAAAATCTCGAACAAATTCACGTCACGATAAATCTAGACTTTACAGAGCTCTATTATTAAACACTGCTTGTATTTGATCAGACTCGTGTATGAAGTATCCATTGTGTTCTGCTAATGCCTTTTGATGCATCGCATATGCAACAACCATCCCTTCTATTGGTCTGTATTTTTTCATGGGTCCAAACATTAATGGTCGAAAAATTTTCATGGTAACTTGAGCAAAACGTTCACCTGTACGAAATTCTTTTCTTAACCCTGTAAGTAATGATGGTTGAAAAATATGTGTGGTATTAAATCCTATATTTTTTAATTGTTCTTGCATATCACCTTTTACTCTGTTGTAAAAAATGGAAGATTTTGAATTTGCACCCATTGCAGAAACAATCATAAATTGCTTTGCTCCTTGTTGTTTTGTAATTTTAGCTAATTCAATTGGATACGTTAAATCTACTTTTTTGAAATTTTCTTGAGAACCAGCAACCGCAATCGTGGTACCTAAGCAACAATATACATCGTCTCCAACTAGTTTGCTTGCATGTTGTGCTAATTGATCGAAGTCGCAAACGATGTTTTCAATTTTAGCATCCTTAATTGGGAACGGACTTCTACTGATAACAATTACTTTATTATAGTTTTTGTCCATCAACAAATAACTCAAACAAAACTTTCCTATTAAGCCACTAGCCCCTGCAATAATTGCTGTTTTCGCCATTAGAATATTCTCCTTTTTAAATAATAATTTTCGCGCTCACGCATTTTTTCTTGGTCTGCTTTTTTCTTGTCTTTATAGCCAAGCAAGTGTAATGCACCATGCACCATTACTCTATTTAACTCATCAATAAAATCTACATCAAACTTTACTGCATTTTCTTTTACCCGATCAACACTTATAAATATATCGCCAATAATCACTCCTTCAACCTCCGAATTATCAAAGGTTATAATGTCTGTAAGTGTATCGTGATTTAGGTACGAAACATTCATTTCTAGTAAATACTCATCACTACAAAAAATATAATTGAGTTCTTCTAATAGATAACCTTCGTTTTCAATAGTTTCTTTTAACCATTTTTTGATGGCTAGTTTTTTACCAATTTTTACTTTTATATCTTCTTCAAATAAGTGTATTGCCATTATGGAATTTGTTTGAAGTATTGATTAACCTTGTCCTTGTAATATGGATTCAAATTTGGTGGAACTGTTTTAATTAATTCCAACTCTTTCATTTTTTCTTTCTTATATTCTTCAAAGCGAATGTTGGGTTTATCAAAATTTTCATTTGCTGATTTAGACTCTCGTTTATCATCTAATTCTCTTTCTCTAGCTGCTTTTTCGGCTTCTAACAATCGTGTCATTATTTCTTTTTGACGATTGATGGTTTCTTGCGTAATGTTTTTATTGTATAAATCGGTTTCTGTTTTCTCCATTTCTTTTTTCAACTGATTTATCTGATTTGAATTTCCCCCAGAACCATTTTTATTCATTTCTTTTTCAAGTTGACTCATGGCATTTCGAATGGCTTGCTGTTGTGCAGCCATCTTAGCTAACTGCTCGGATTGTGTTCCTTTTTGTTGCCCCTTGCCTTGCTGCCCCCCTGGATTTTGCCCTTTTTTCATTTCCTCCATTTGCTTGTTGAGTTGCTCTTGCATTTTCGACATCGACTGGCCAGCTTTGCCCTTACCTGTTTTTTTACCCGGTTTTTTACCCGGCTTGTCTGATGGATTATCTTGTCCTTGTTTTTCTTGTTGTAACTGGTCTAAAATTTCTGTCAGTAACAAAGCTAGATTATTCATTGAAGTCATGGCATACTGTTGTCTAACAGATGCGTCTCCTGTCCTTCTGTCGGCTAATAATAGAATGGCTCTTTCTATTTGTTCATTAACTTTTCCAGTTTCTCTATTAATGATAGAATTTATTTGTACTACCTTTTTACTCAATGCAAATAAACTATCTTCAATAAGTTTCATATCATCCTTAATGTTTTTTTGTACTTGTGTTAGTGCAACATATTGAGGATCGTTGGTTGAAGTTCTTTTCAACTTCTCCATGGTGTTTTCTTCTTTAAATGAAAGTGTTACTAGGTTTTCTAGAATTTGTCTAAGAGCACGAATATTTAAATCTAATTCTTCAGCCTCTGAATCCATCTGTCGTTGTTTCATTTTAGCTGCAAGCTTTTTCATTTTATCAGCAGCATCTTTTTGCGAATCGGATGCTTTTTGTTTATTGTTTTTCTTTAGTTCTTCCGAACTATTATCCATTTTATCTTGGATGTCTTTCATGTCTTGTTCTTGAGCATCATAATCCTCAGGGTTCTCCATCTCTGCATTCTTTTGTTCAAGATCTTTCAGCTCTTTTTTAATGTCTTCAGCTTCTTTATTTAGCTCTTCTTGTTTTTTCTGTAGTTCTTCTTTGTTTGCTTTTTTATCTTTGCTTTGTTCAGAAAGTTTTTGTTGTTCTTTAGATAAATCGTTTAGCTTATCGATATTTTCATTTAGCTTTTTTTCAAATTCAAGTTGTTTAAACAACTCCAACATCCGATCCATTTCTTTTTCAAGCTGTTTGTTTTCGAGTTGCATGTTTTTTAACTGGTCTTGAGAAAGTTCTTTGTTGTTTTGCTCCATTAGCTTTTCCAACTCCTTAATCATCTCTTTGGTTTTTTCATCCAAAATATTTTCAAACATCTCTTCGAGTTGTTTCTTTTTCTCCATCATGCTTGGGCTAACATCTTTAAAGTCGTTTTCAAGCTGATTGTTTTTCTTTAACTCGTCTTGTATATTGTTTATTTCTTGTTCTAAGGATTTTTGTTTTTCAATAAGGTCTTTAATTTGTTTTTTCTCTTCAAATCGAATCTCTTTTTGGTTAATAAGTTTTTCGTTTAATCTTTTTGCTTCACGTTGAAGTTGTTCAGATTTTTTAATGGTTTCTTTTAATTTATCTTTTAGCGCATCATTGTTTTTATCAATAGAATTATTCAATTGTTTTTCTGACGGTGCGTTATAAGTCATGGTATTACTTCTCGTTTTCTTTGGCCCATGAACACCATCATTATCAAAAACTTCAAAATAATATTCTAAATTATCACCCAAGCTTACATCCTGCATCTTCCACAAATAAAAATATCGTTGTGCAGTACTGTTGTGTTCTATTGGTACATTTATGCTTTTACGTTCGCCAGATTGTTTGTTATATGTATTAAAAACTAACTTAGTGAATCCATAATCGTCGCTTATTTGACCACTGAAATAAATGTTCTTAGTACTTAAGCTATCTTGTTTTTGTTCTAATTGAATACTAGGGTGTTGGTCGGCAATTACATCTAGAAAATAATTAAGTGTATCTACTTTTAATTTCTCAGGATGAATTGGTATTAATGAATATTTTTGTGAGGTTAATGCGTTTCTAACAAATACAAACGAATTATTTTCGGTTATCATTTTATCAAAATTATTATTGAATAAAAGACCGATGGAATTAGCATGGTTAGTACTAATTATCCATTTAACTTGTGTGCCAACAGGTACGCTTATATCGCCAATATTATCAACAACCTCTGAATTTCTTTTTAAATAGTTTGGGTATTTTAATTCAATTTTAAACGAAATGATGCTCGGTTTTAACAATACATTTAACGAGTATTTCTTCGAATTAAATCCACCCCCACTAAAATAAATAACATTAGAATGTTGGATGTTTTGTAAAGTATATTCGAAATTACTAATGTCTTTTTTATCAAGCTTGTAAGTGTTTTCCCCATAGTGAATATAAACATCTTGGGGGATTTGATCGCCAGTAAGTTCTACATCTAACAATAAACCATCGCCTTGATTAACAGTAAGATTTTCATTCTTCAGTTTAAATTGAAAAGGAGCTGGTTTAGAATAATCGGTTTGAAAATCAATAAATCTCTTTGTTCCCTGTTTAATAAAACTCGGAGAAGCAAAAAATAAAACAATAAAAAGCAATACGGGAGCAACTGCATATTTTAAATACGTTTTATTTTTATTTAAATCTATTGCTTTAATAAAAGGAATTGGCTTTAATTCTACTATACGTTGATCTATACTTGCGAGAATAATATTTTTCTTTGCGGGTTCGCGTTGTACAAGCTCGTTTAATTCTAGCGTGTTAATTACCTTGTCATTTATATCAGGAAAATGTTTCCCAATAATTTCCGCAGCCTTTTTATGACTAATCATTGGACCGAGATGGTACATTTTTAATAACGGAGAGAGTAAATAGAAGATAAATACATACCCCAAGTACACAATCGTAATAAGCAATAGTGTTGTTTTCCAGAAGGATGGTAGGTATAAAAAGAACTCAAGGGTATTTAATACCAAATACAGAATAAATAGAGCAGCCACAAAATAGATAAGGCCTCTTATCATTTTGTTCAAATAATACTTTCTGGTGAAGGTATCGAGCTTTTCTAATAGTATTTGATAGGCGTTTGACATTTTCGTTTAAACGTTAAAATTACTGAAATAATACTAATTTTGTAACAAAAGTCATATTCTAGTAAACTGTAAGGGCTTACTTTTGTTAAAAAGAATACATTATGAGAATAGAACAGATTTATACAGGTTGCTTAGCTCAAGGAGCTTATTATATAGTAAGTGGAAACGAAGCGGTTATCATTGATCCTTTGAGAGAGATAAAACCATATTTGGCGCGTGCCGAAAAAGATGGTGTAAAAATAAAGTATGTTTTAGAAACACATTTTCATGCAGACTTTGTAAGTGGGCATGTGGATTTGGCGAAAGCTAGTGGAGCCACTATTGTTTATGGCCCAACTGCGAATCCAGGTTTTGAGGCACACATAGCAAAGGATGGTGAGATATTAGAGGTTGGATCAATAAAAATAAAGGTCTTACATACTCCTGGTCACACCATGGAAAGTTCTTGTTTTTTATTAATAGATGAAAATGGTAAAGACCATTCTATTTTTACTGGAGACACTTTATTTATTGGAGATGTAGGGCGACCAGATTTAGCGCAGAAAGCAGCACACATGACTCAAGAGGAGTTGGCAGCAACATTATACAACTCTTTACGAACTAAAGTAATGGTGTTGGCAGATGATGTGATTGTATATCCTGCACATGGAGCCGGTTCTGCATGTGGAAAAAACATGAGTAAAGAAACGGTTTCTACCATTGGGGAGCAAAAGCAACTTAATTATGCCTTGCGAGCAAACATGACTGAAAATGAATTTGTAAAAGAAGTAACAGATGGGTTATTGCCACCTCCTGCCTATTTTCCATTAAATGTTGCCATGAATAAAAATGGGTATGATAATATTGATGTGGTAATGGAGAGGGGTATGAAGGCTTTGAGTGTGAGCGAGTTTGAGGTTGCAGCAAATGAAACAGATGCTATTATGTTAGATACACGTAATGCAGATGTTTTTAGAATGGGGTTTATTCCGAATTCTGTAAATATTGGTCTCGACGGACAATTTGCACCTTGGGTTGGCGCTTTAATTCCAGATGTAAAACAACATATATTGTTAATTGCAGAACTTGGAAAAGAAGAAGAAACCATTATGCGATTAGCTAGAGTTGGATATGATTTTGTGATTGGATATTTAGACGGCAGTTTTGATTCTTGGAAAAATGCAGGAAAAGAGGTTGATGTAATAAATAGAATTACAGCAGAGGAGTTTGCAAATAATGTAGATGTTGCAAAAGATATAATAGTAGATGTAAGGAGAGAAAGTGAGTACGAAGCAGAGCATGTAGAGAATGCAACCAATATTCCATTAGATTTTATTAATGATAATATTGCAAGTTTTCCTAAAAATGAGCACTTCTTTTTACATTGTGCAGGCGGATATAGAAGCATGATTGCTTCCTCTATTTTAAAAGCAAGGGGTTGGGATAACTTTACAGAAATTGCAGGTGGTTTTTCTGCAATCAGTAAAACAGAAGTTCCTAAAACAGGTTTTGTATGCCAGTCTAAAAAGTAATGAGTATCAGGTATTGAGTATCGGGTAATTAAACATTTTACTCATTATAAAATTGCCCAATACTCGATAACCACTAAGGAATTGGTGTTGCTAATTTCGTTTTCAATTCAAAACTATTGTTTTCGAAATAACTATGATCTTTCGCTGATGTTGCATCGAAAGGCAGACTCATAATATTGAATTGAATTGCGAATGGTCGTTTATAATACTTTGGATTACCATCAAAAAATAGTTTTATTGGAATAGCTAGTTCGTATATTAATTCATTTTGATTGTTGAATTTTAAACTTGCTTCAACGTTTAATGTATTGGTTTTATTAATCATAATGTCGCTATACCCATTATTAAATCCAACCAGTTTAATTTTATTGCTTGAATTTATTAGTCCCTCTTTATTAGAATCAAAATCCATGTTGGGGTTTATTCCAGTTACTGTATGACTATATAAATCGTTATTATAGCGGTCTGTACTAAAAGGAAATATCACAGAAATGGGATAGTTGTTTTTGCCAAGGGTATCTATATTAATTTCTAAGCCAGCACGTAGTACTTTCATTTGAGTTGATTTCTCAGAGAACTTGAATAGAAAGTAAATTTTCTGGGAGTCGTTTACAATTCTGTATGAGGACTTACTTTTTTCGTCGTAATTAGTAGAATAGCCATCCCAATCAGTGGACTCTCCATCAATTGTAATGACAGTATTTTTAAAATTAATTAAATTCTTAGTTTGTGCATTACTTATAAAAAAGGAATGAGTTAGCAGAATTGCCAATACAAAAGCTTTCATTTGGTAGAATGGTTTAAAATGTTTTTCGGCGCGAATATAAAATAATATTCGCCAACCTAATAACAAACACTATACCAAATATTTTATTCTCATTAGAAATAAAACATTCCAACTAATACACAAAACAGAACGTTAACGTAAATTGTACGAGATATTTTGTTGATTGGTTTCAATTAATTAGACTTTGTTGAATATTTATTCCAGAGTAAAAGAAATCTACTTACTTTTTCTTCAGAATATCCTTTCCCTTCTTCAAGATATCCTGAATCTTGAATGTGCAACAATTCGCCTTTATCGTTTAAAACAAGAAAACTTGGATATCCAAAACGACCAGGGTTTTGATATTCTTTAAAGAATTTTTCGTTTTTATTTTCTTTGCTATAATTAATATGAATAACTATATAATCGGCTTTCAAAATAGAATCAACCAGTTTGTTTTCGTTTGAAAATTTGTGAAACAAACGACACCAAGAACACCAATTGCCACCAGCTTGTATTAGAATGTTTTTATTTTCGGAGTTGGCTTTTATTTTCGCAGTCTCCAACTGGCTATATGGATTTGCTTTGTCGTCGTATAAATTAAAGGATGTTTGAGCAGAAGCTATTCCGATTTGAACCAACATTAAAAAAATGTAAATATTTAACTTTTTCATTGGACTATTTTTTTAGAAAGAGTGTTAAATGCATTATAATAATTATTTAAAGATAATTCATTTGTAAAGAAAAACATATATGGCTCAATTAATTCCAATTCCATTAGTTCAAATCTACCATTGCTCAAAACCCCGTCTACCCTAGCATACAAAGAATCTTTAGCAAAATGGTCTATATACTTTTGAGCTTCCTTTATAAGAGTGTTATTTTCTGTAGGAGTTGTTATCTTTCCTCCAAAAAAATGTTGAATTCTAAACTCTCCTTCTTTAGCGACTTTTAAAAGTTGGTGAGAATACTTTCCATTAAAAAACAAAAAAGACCACTCTCCTTCTGTTAGTATTTCTTTTTTTAATGGTTGAATAAGATAAGCCTGATCTTTTAACCAATTATTTATTTGATCAACATATTCAGAAATGTTTTGTTTGTTAACCCTTAGTGTGTTCATAGCCCCACCGCTTACACAAGGTTTAATAATAATTTCATCAGCATCAAATTTTTGAAAAGGAATATTGGAATTGAACATTTCGTTTTGTTCAACAATATAGCTGGGAACAATTGACAAACCTGCGGACTCAATCTCTAAAAGGTAATGTTTATCGGCATTCCAACGAATTAAGTCGGGACTGTTTAAACAAGGTATTTTATGATTTTTTAAGTAATCCAACCATTTATAGAACAATTCTATTTTCCCTACAAAGTAATCCCATGTAGATTTTATTATCACTATTTCATATTTCTCCCAATGTGCATTTGGATTATCCCAAATTTCAAGCTCTGCTTCATGACCATTTTTTCTAAACAGATCTAAAAGCATATCATCCTCATTAGGTACAAGGGATAAATATCTACCAGTATCTTTATAAGTAGCAATTCCAATTTTCATTAGTATCCGTATTTATTTCTCCATAAATTTTGGAGGTGTTTTCTTAATTCTATTTCTCTTGCATTGTTTCCGGGGTCATAAAATTTAGTTCCCGAGAGTTGTTCTGGAAGGTATTCTTGTTCTTTGAAATTTCCTTCATAGGCATGGCTATATTTATAATCTTTTCCGTAACCTATATCTTTCATTAAGCGAGTTGGAGCATTTCTAATATGAAGAGGAACAGGTAAATCTCCTGTTTCTCGAACAGTTGCTAAGGCATTTTCTATACCTTCATAAGAGGCATTACTTTTAGCAGAACTAGCTAAATAAGTAACTGCTTGAGCCAAAATTATTCTCGACTCTGGCATACCAATTAGATTTACCGCTTGAAAACAATTATTTGCAAGTAACAATGCATTAGGGTTTGCATTTCCAATATCTTCAGATGCTAATATTACCAATCGTCGTGCAATGAACAAGGGGTCCTCTCCGCCTTCAATCATTCTGGCAAGCCAATATAACCCCGCATTGGGGTCGCTTCCACGAATCGACTTTATAAAGGCAGAAATAATATCGTAATGTTGTTCACCAGCTTTATCGTACATCGCTAAGTTTTGTTGCACGATATTCATCACATATTCATTATCAATCACACACGTTTTATTGTCGAACGATTGAATAACAAGCTCAAAGATGTTTAGTAGTTTTCTTCCATCTCCACCAGATAAACGAAGTAGAGCCTCATGTTCTTTTATCTCAATTTTATACTCTTGTAACCATTTATCTTTTTCTATAGCCTGATGAAGCATTTTAATTAAATCTTCTTTTTCTAATGGTTTCAAGATATATACTTGACATCTTGAAAGTAATGCTGAGATTACTTCAAATGAAGGGTTCTCTGTGGTAGCACCAATAAGTGTAACAATACCTTTTTCTACAGCACCCAATAATGAATCTTGTTGAGATTTACTGAAACGATGAATTTCATCAATAAATAAAATTGGATTTTGTGATCCAAAAAACGAATGACTTTTAGCCTTGTCGATTACCTCGCGAATATCTTTTACCCCAGAATTAATAGCACTTAATGAATAAAAAGGTCTGTTTAGTGTATGAGAGATAATATTTGCAAGTGTTGTTTTACCTACACCAGGTGGTCCCCAAAAGATCATGGAAGGAATTACACCCGATTCTATTGCTTTTCGTAATACTGCAGTTTTTCCAATTAAATGCTCTTGTCCAATATATTCATCGAGAGTTGAGGGCCTTAATCTTTCAGCTAATGGAGTAGACATTTTAACTTAATTTTTTAATAAAAGTAGCAATTTAATATATATTTATATTTTTAAACTTACACCTAAAATTATTATGAATAAATGTTACTAAATTTAAAAACCAGCCGTTTTGCAATTATATATTTTGTCTTAGTATCAGGCATCATGTTGTTTGCAACACTTAATATTCACAGACAATCTAAGGTGTTTGATTACCATTCTGAAATTTTTGCTGATAAAGCGGGTTATTATGTTTATTTACCATCATTATTCATATATGATTTTAATCCTCAGAAATTCCCCGATAGTGTAGATGTAAAAACAGGATTCGGTTTTAAGTTAACTGAAGAGAAAATTTTCACTAAATACCCCACGGGTGTGGCTATCTTGCAAAGCCCCTTTTTTTTAATAGCACATTTATATTCCAAACTAAACAACTACCCCTCAGATGGGTTTGGTGTACCCTATCATAAGGCAATAGATATTTCTGCAATATTTTATTTAATGCTTGGGCTATTGTTTTTATTTAAATTTCTTAAGAATTATTTCAACGAAAAAATTGTCTTGATTTCACTGACAATACTATTATTAGGAACAAATTTATACTACTACGCAACTGCAGAATCAGGCCTTTCGCACGTTTATTCTTTCTTCTTAATAAGCCTTTTTTTATTTTATTATAAAAAGTTTATCAGTAACAGCTCTCATAAATTAGCATTAATACTAGTAGTAATTGTAGGTTTTATTTTTATAGTACGACCAATAAACATTTTTTTAATGCTACCGATTCTTTTCTTAGATTATGTTGATTTCAAAGAATTTATAAACAGATTTAAGCTGGGATTAATGGCATATGTATGGTGCTTCTTACTTTTCCTGCTTATTATAAGTCCTCAAATAATATACTATTTGTATATATCCAATAGTATTGTTTTTTATTCTTATGGTAACGAATCGTTTATTTATAAATATTCCCCCAAAATACTTAAGGTGTTATTTGCATTCGAAAACGGATGGATAACCAATAATCCCATTCAGCTTTTTACCTTATCGGGTTTTATATACATGCTTAGTAAGAAAATAAAAAACGCTTGGGTATGTGTAGTATTATTTGTTGTCATCACGCTTACTTATGCCTCT
This sequence comes from Rhizobium sp. Q54, assembly GCA_943360385.1. Classification (GTDB taxonomy): domain Bacteria; phylum Bacteroidota; class Bacteroidia; order Sphingobacteriales; family Sphingobacteriaceae; genus CAJBVG01. The sequence goes on from CALRIM020000073.1 coordinate 12,465, forward strand.
TGGTGGAGCACACAGTTAGGTTGCGGATTAGGGCATAGAGGGTATGTAGAGTTTTATGCTGTCTTTAGTATGCCATTAGCATATATAATTCAGTATATATTAAACATAAACATTGTTTGGAAAAAATACCTTATATTGATGTTTATTTTTGTTTGCGTTATTGTAAACATTAAATTAATATATACTTTTGATGGTTGTTGGTTTGGTAAATCAGCATGGGACTACACAGAATTTTATAAATTATTATTTTCACCCACTAAATAAATTCGATGAAACTAAGTATTATTATTCCGGCCTATAATGAAGCAAGAACGATACATTTAATATTAAATAAAGTTGTTGCTATAGACCTTATCAATAATATAGAAAAGGAAGTAATTATTGTAAATGATTGCTCTAAAGACGATACCGCTAAGGTTGTTAATGAGTACATAAAGGATAAGCCATTTATAAAATTTGTTGAACACGAAGTTAACAAGGGAAAGGGTGCGGCTATACATACTGGAATTAAAGAGGCAACGGGCGATTTTGTAATTGTGCAGGATGCTGATTTGGAATACGACCCAAAGGAAATAAATACACTTTTAAAACCGATTATAGACGGATTTGCTGATGTAGTGTATGGATCTAGATTTATGGGAGGAAACCCTCATCGTATTTTATTTTTCTGGCATTCTATCGGAAACAACATTTTAACGTTTGCTTCAAACATGTTTACCAACCTAAATCTTACAGATATGGAAACCTGTTATAAATTGTTTAGAGCAAATATTATAAAGGGTATAGAATTAAAGGAAAACAGATTTGGATTTGAGCCAGAAGTAACCGCCAAAATAAGTAGAATTAAAAACATTAGAATTTATGAAGTTGGAATCTCTTACTATGGTAGAACATATGAAGAGGGTAAGAAAATAAATTGGAAAGATGGAGTTAGAGCAATTTATTGTATACTAAAATATGGTTTATTTAAAATGTAAAAAATGATAAGTAAACAATCTTTTTTCTATATCTGTTGGACTGTTATAAGTTTGCTGTTTATTATATGTGCCTTTTATTTTGACGGTACAGGAGGAAATGGAGATAGCATCTTTCATTATTTATATGCAAAGTATGCTTGGGTGGATCCCTCTTTATTTTTCAATCATTGGGCGAAGCCACTATTTACTATTGTTTCATCGCCATTTGCTCAATTTGGATTTACAGGAATAAAAGTATTTAATGTATTAGCCTCAAGCTTTTCAGTGTTATTTGCATACAAAATTGCAAGGTTTTTTAAGTTAAAATATGCACATTTAATTTTTATTCCATTATTCGCAGCACCATTGTTTTTTAGAGTAATGTTCTCTGGTTTAACAGAACCTTTTTCAGCATTATTGTTATCAGCTTTTATTTTATTATGGTTAACTGATAACCGCAATTGGGCTATACTATTAATTTCATTTGTTCCATTTGTAAGATCAGAAGGATTAATATTATTAGGAGTAATATTAGTTTATTTAGTTTGGACAAAAAACTGGAAGTACACACCATTATTATTGGTGGGTCATCTTATTATTTCTTTACTTGGATTCCCCTATTATAACGACATTTTGTGGGTGTTTACTAAAATACCGTATGCAAAATTAAGTAGTGTGTACGGGGTTGGAAATTGGACACACTTTATTAATCAATTATATTTTTGCTTAGGTCCTATAACCTATTTATTATTGCTAGTGGGGTTAGTAAAAATTGCTTCAGAGCTGTTTACATCGAAACGAAAGTCAGAATTTTTTAATGAGCGATTGTTTTTAGTGTATGGAATATTTCTTGCATTTTTTGTTTCCCATACTTCATTTTGGGCCCTAGGTATTTTTAACTCCATGGGTTTAAACAGAGTGTTTGTTACAGTGTTTCCACTAATTGGAATAATCAGTATTGAGGGATTGGGATGGATTTCAGAATTACTCCCAAGTAAAATTGAAAAAGGTGTTGTTGCTACATTACTTGTAATTACAATAGTTTTCACCTGTTTACATAACCCTGCGTCTATAGATTTTAAAAATGATTTGACTTTAGATGCTGGACAAAAAATGGTAAAAAATGAAATTGTTCCATATTTAAATGCAAAATATTCTAGCAAGATTTATATGTCTGGAGATCTAACTTTTTCTCTTTACTCAAATAGAAACATATTTAATCCAAAAGAATGTTTGTTGGTTTATGATACTAAACCACAATTATTAGAAGACACGAACTTTGTGTTTATATGGGATCCTTGGTTTGCACCAATTGAGGGAAATTTAAAATTAGAAGAATTGAAAAATTCAGAAAGATTAAAGGTGGATACTGTTTTTAAGGCAATTGGAATAAAGAAGGATACTTTGGAGTATATTGTTTTTGAGAGAAAGTAAAGTGGTGGGGGGGG
>CALRIM020000074.1:0-14801 GCA_943360385.1 Rhizobium sp. Q54
ACATATTGGCGAAACAGGGTGGGCATCAAGCTCCGATGGCATCTATGGAAAAGAAGGTTCAAAAGCTTGTGATGAATATAAATCGGCAACGTATTATTCATTGATGAGAGCCTGGACAAACAAAGAAAAAATCACCTGTTTTTATTTTGAAGCTTTTGATGAGCATTGGAAAGATGCTCAAAACCCAAATGGTTCGGAAAATTATTTTGGTCTGTTTACTATTGATGGAAAAGCAAAATATGCACTTTGGAAAAATGTGGATCAAGGAGTTTTTAAAGAGTTAAAACGTGATGGAAATCCTATTGTGAAAACGCATAATGGAAATAAAGAAGAATTGCTTAAAGAGGTGGAGTTACCTGTTAGAGTTATAAATTAAGTAATCTGCCTTTGGACGTTGGACTAGTTAGACTTTGGACAAAACAAATTAATAAGTAATAATGGAGATGAATAAACAAATAAAGGCTTTGAAAACCATTCTTTTGGGAATGGCTTGTGTTGTTCAAATTCAATGTACAAATACTAAAGAGATGAAAATTGATGTATATGAGACTTCGGAAAATGGGAACGCATTAACGCATTTAACTGATTTTAAACCAGCGGAAAAATTACTAACCATACAACTCAATACAGAGCAGAAATTTCAAAAAATCATAGGCTTTGGAGGTTCATTTACGGAGGCATCAGCGTCCTTACTCAATAAGCTTGGTCCAGAGAATAGAAAAAAAATATTAGACGCTTATTTTGGTGAAGAAGGAGCTCGTTACTCTTTAACTAGAACACATATAGCATCATGCGATTTTTCGTTGAGCAATTATACGTACGCGAAAGTAGCAGATGATGTAGAGATGAAACATTTTACCATAGAAGATGATAAAATGGATTTAATCCCGATGATTGTTGATGCTCAAAAAATATCAAAAGAAGGATTTAAAATTATAGCATCCCCATGGACAGCCCCACCCTGGATGAAAGACAATAACAGTTATATCGGTGGTAAATTATTGCCAAAGTATAACGATGCCTTTGCGCTTTATTTTTCAAATTATTTATCGGCTTATAAAAAAGAAGGAATAAACATTTGGGGTATTACGGTAATTAACGAGCCTCACGGAAATGGTAATAATTGGGAGAGTACTTTATTCTCACCAAAAGAAATGACGGATTTTGTTCAGAATCATTTAGGTCCTAAATTAGAAAAAGACGGCTGGGCTGATATAAATATATTAGGCTACGATCAAAACAGAGCAGGCTTGAAAGAATGGGTAGATGAAATGTACAGAGATGAGAAATCATCAAACTATTTTGCAGGAACAGCAATACATTGGTATGAAAGCACCTATGATTATTTCCCCGATGCTTTGCAATATGCTCACCAAAAAGCACCGAATAAATTTTTAATAGAAACCGAAGGTTGTGTAGATTCTGAAATACCTAAATGGCACGATGATGCGTGGTATTGGAAAAAAGAAGCAACAGATTGGGGTTGGGATTGGGCGAGCGAAAAGGATAAACACTTACATCCGAAATACGCACCTGTAAACAGATACGCTACTGATATTATAGGGTGTTTGAATAATTATGTGAACGGTTGGATCGATTGGAACATGGTTTTGGATACACATGGTGGACCCAATTGGTTTAAAAACTGGTGTGTAGCACCTGTCATTGTAGATCCAAATAAAGACGAGGTTTACTTTACACCCTTGTACTATGTAATGTCCCACTTTAGTAAATTCATGCGACCAGGGGCCATTAAAATAGGCTGTGAGATTAATCATAAGGAGGTAATGGCAACTGCTGTTCAAAATACAGATGGAAGCATTGTGATCGCAGTATTTAATCCAACAGAAGAAAAATACTCTATAGATATTAATTTGAATAAGGAAGTGAAGAAAATTACCATTGATGCAAAAGCATTACAAACCATAGTACTAAACTAAAAATATTACTTATGTCCACTCAGCATTTATCTAACAAAGTTCCATATGGACAAAAAATAGCGTTCGGTCTTGGGATGCTTGCCAATCAAATGTTTCCTGCAGCATTAGGGATTTTTATGGTTGTGTTAGTAGAGAATTTAGGGATGCCCTCTTGGATGTGGGGCGTCTTATTTTTTGTACCCAGAATAGTGGATGCCTTTTTTGATCCAATAATGGGATTTGTTTCTGATAATACGAAATCAATATGGGGGAGAAGAAGACAATATGTGTTTGTGGGTTCAATCATCATGGGAATTGCATTTATGGTGATGTGGCAATTATACAGAGAAGATAGTGTGATGCATAATTTCATCTTCTTTCTAAGTTTTTCGCTAATCTTTCATATTGGTCTTTCCATATTTAGTGTGCCTTATGTAGCTATGGGTTATGAAATGAGCGATGATTTTCATGAACGCACAAGCATTATGGCAATCTCTCAATGGATTGGACAATTTGCTTGGGTTATTGCACCATGGTTCTGGGTAATTATGTATGATCCAAAATGGTTTCCCAATGCCGACACTGCCACTAGAACATTAGCTATTTGGGTGGGTTCAATTTTTATGTTGTTAGCAATGGTACCTGCCATTTTTATAAAAAGTAAATCAACAAAATTTGATGACACCTTACAACCACTCACGTATAAAACCATCGGAGGAAGTTTAAAAGAAATTTTATTGAGTTTCAAAGAAGCATTTGCTAATAAACCATTTAGAAAGTTATGCATTGCTACGTTCTTTATATTTAATGCATTTAACACGGTTGCTGGTTTTACGTTTTTCATCGTTGTTTATTATTTATTTAATGGTGATACCGCAGCTGCTGGTATTTGGCCAACTCTTTTTGGTTGTGGCGGAGCATTAGCTACTACATTTATTGTAATTCCAATTGTAGCATGGATTGCAAAAAAAATAGAAAAGAAAAGAGCATTTTTAATTTGTCAAGGCATATCTATTTTTGGTTATATTTTGCTGTGGTTTCTCTTTGTACCAGGTAAACCATACTTGTTTTTATTTGCATTACCTTTCTTCTCCTTTGGAATAGGAAGTTTATTTACATTAATGATGTCGATGACTGCCGATGTTTGTGATATGGATGAGTTGGATTCTGGTAAAAGAAGAGAAGGGGTTTTTGGTGCCATTTATTGGTGGATGGTAAAGTTTGGTTTTGCCATTGCTGGATTATTAACAGGAGTAATTATGTCGGCGGTTGCATTTAAAGCGGGTGCGCCATCTCAACCAGAGGGTGCTGTTACAGGATTACGATTGTTCTTTTCTGGAGTACCCATTGCAGGTACTTTAATTGCTATGTGGGTGATGTGGAATTATGATTTAACTGAAAAGAAAGCCAGAGAAATTAAAAAAGAATTAGATGCTAGGAAAGGAAAAGTAGAAGTAAAATCTTCTGGTTATTTGTCTGGAAAACTAAATTCATTACTTCATAATAATAATTTAAATACCATCTCTGGAACAGATTACAGTCATAGAACGGAAGAAGAAATAGAAGCATTGTTTTCTTCACAATTTAATATGGGTTTAAACGGATTATGTTTTAGCCCCTATGTAGAGGGACAAAAAGTAGGTGATATTTTAACTGCTGAACAAATAAGAAGAAGACTTGATATTATTGCTCCTCATACCAAAAGTATTAGAACATTTTCATGTACAGAAGGAAATGAATTAATTCCAGAAATTGCACATCAGAAAGGAATCAAAACCATTGTAGGTGCTTGGATTAGTAAGGATAAGGAGCGTAATGAACAAGAAATAAAAGCACTTATAGATTTATCAAATAAAGGCTTAGTGGATATTGCCGCAGTAGGTAATGAAGTGTTGCACAGAGGAGAAATTTCTGAAGAGGAATTAATTGGGTACATCAATAGAGTTAAAAAAGCAATACCAAATACTGTTGAAGTAGGTTATGTAGATGCTTATTACCAATTTATCGAAAGGCCTAATCTTATTGACTCTTGCGACGTTGTATTATGTAATTTTTATCCGTTCTGGGAAGGAGCATCGATTGATTATTCATTATCATACTTAGCAAATATGTTTGAGATTACTAAAGCGGTTAGCAAGGATAAAAAAATAATTATAACAGAAACAGGATGGCCAAGTGTTGGCGAAACTATTGAAAGTGCTGTACCTTCAAGAATCAATGCAATGAAATATTTTATCGTTTCACAAGAATGGGCAAGTAATAATAACATAGAATTATTTCATTTCAGTTCATTTGATGAATCATGGAAAGTAATTCAAGAAGGAAAATTAGGAAGCTCTTGGGGCTTATGGGACAAAAACGAAAAATTCAAGTTTAAAAAATAAATCTAAACGTTATGTCATTCAGACAAGGTCATTTTTTTACAGCAGAAAACAAGGCTAGCTATGAGCATCTGCAACAGGAAGAAAATCATATCGATTATCAACATCTTTCTCCAATAGACTTAAAAAGTTTGTGGCACAAAACACTTGAAGGGGGAATGCATGGTATTTGCTTTAGTATTTATGAAGATGGTCAAAAACCAGGATCGATAATTACAGAAGAACAAGTAGAACGTCGCATTGAAATTTTAAAACCTTATGCAAAATGGGTTCGCTCTTTTTCATGTATAGAAGGGAATGAACATGTGCCAAGAATGGCGAAAAAACATGGGATGAAAACACTAGTAGGAGCATGGCTTGGAGACGATTTGGAATTGAATGAAAGAGAGATTGAAAGTCTTATTTCTATGGCAAACGAGGGTTTGGTAGATGTTGCTGCTGTAGGTAATGAAGTGATGTATAGAAAGGATTTAACCGAAGACCAATTGTTGGGCTATATACATAGAGTTAAAGAAGCTATTCCTCATATTCCGGTGGGTTATGTAGATGCATATTACGAGTTTTCTCATCGACCAAGAATTACAGAAATATGTGATGTGATTTTAACCAATTGTTACCCTTATTGGGAAGGTTGCCCAATTGAATATTCTTTTGATCACATGAAGAGTATGTTCGAATCTGCTAAACACGCAGGTAATGGCAAACGTGTCATAATTACAGAAACTGGTTGGCCTAGTCAAGGCGGTGCTTTTAAAGCCTCTGTTGCGAATGAAGAAAATGCCATGCGTTATTTTATCGATTGCCAACATTGGTGCAATTCAAATGGCATCGAAAGTTTTTACTTTGCATCCTTTGATGAGTCGTGGAAAGTAGGACCCGAAGGAGATGTTGGTGCATACTGGGGATTATGGGATAAACATGAAAAAATAAAATATTAATGAGTAATTTTTTTAATCAATTCAATTTCCCATTTGATAATGCCATTTGTTATTCTGGTTTTAGAAATGGTCAACAGCCTGGTGGTATTAATCCTTCTTACGAAGAAGTAAAAGAGGATTTATTAATCTTACAATCCAATTGGAAATACCTACGTTTATATGATTGCGACGAGCATGCATTAACAGTGATAAAAGTTATTCAAAATGAAAAGCTTGATTTCAAAATAATGCTAGGTGCCTATATTGTTGCCGAAATGAATAACCATGGTTGCCCTTGGGGTGGTGGTGTTTATGAGGAAATGCAATTAGAAGAAAATAAAAATAGTAACGATCTGAAAATTCAGCGGTTGATAGATTGGTCTAATCAATATCCTGAAATTATTTTTACTGTTTCCTTGGGCAATGAAGCTTGTGTAGATTGGACAGACCATTTTGTTCCAGTAGAACGTGTGGTATCATTTGCCAAACTTGTAAAGAAGAATATAGAACAACCCGTTACGTTTTGTGAAAATTATGTTCCTTGGTTAAATTATCTTAAACCACTGGTGGAGGTGATTGATTTTATTTCGATACATACTTATCCAGTTTGGGAATATAAACACATACACGAAGCGGTAGAGTACACCATTGCCAACTATGAGACTGTTGCCAAGCAATTCCCTAATACTCCAATTGTTATTACAGAAGCAGGCTGGGCTACCAACTCACATGGAATAGGTATCAATACAGAACATGTGAACGAAGAGAATCAGAAAATATATTATGATAATCTTATGGATTGGACGACTAAAAACAATATACTAACCTTCTTTTTCGAAGCATTTGATGAGCAATGGAAAGGATCATCAGATCCAATGGAACCCGAAAAACATTGGGGACTTTTTAAAACAGATAGAACGCCAAAACTAGTATTTCAAAAAAAAGAAGAATTAATATAATTCTTCTTTTTTTATTGTAGATGGTTTTTAGAGCTCAAAAGAAAAGCCTTCTTTTTCTAATTTTCTGTATCTAACTTCATCGAATTCGAATAATTTCGCCGGACGATGAGATACATTTAATTTCACCTCATTTAAAGGTGTGAGAATATTCATTTCTTGAATCTTTTTCCTGAAATTAGATTTATCAAATTTATATCCAAGCAAGGCTTCATATAATAATTGTAATTCCAAAAGGGTAAACTTCTTAGGCAGTAGTTCAAAACCAGTAGGCTTATGTCGTACTTCGTTTTTTAAGGTTTCAATGCCTTTGCATAAAATATTATAGTGATCAAAGGCCAGTTCTGGTAAATTATTAATATTAATCCACTCCGCAGATTTTGCCCAAGAAGAAGCAATGGGATGGTAGTTCATACTATTTACCAATGAGAAATAAGCCACCGTTACCACACGTCCTAAGGGGTGCCTATCTACACTTCCAAAGGTGAAAAACTGTTTCATGTAGATGTTTTTTAAGCCTGTAAGCTTTTCAAGCACATTGTTTGCCGCTTCTTCCAGGTTTTTATCCGGCTCTACTAAATCTCCAATTAGGGCCCAATGCCCATTAAAGGGTTCTACATCTCTTTGCACCAACAGCACTTTAATTTCGCCTTCATGATACCCAAATACCACACAATCTATAGATAACCCAAAAACAAAGTAATCTTTAAGTGGAATGGTATGGTCGGATAAGAAATAGGTACTCGGAATTTTCATACTGCAAAATACAACTTAGACACCAAAAAGTAATAAAAAAATACTTATGGTATTTTTTACTTTAACTTAATTTTATCTTATATTGCATTTGTAAATGAATATAACTCAAAACATTTCTGTATGAAAAAAATAATTACACTAAGCGTTTCCATACTTCTTTCGAGTATTGGATTTTCGCAAAACAATCCAATAAATTTTGAAGTAGGAGGGAATGGTGCAAATTGGTCTTGGACAACATTTGAGAATAGCACAAATCCTCCATTGGAATTTGTAAACAATCCGAGTGCAACGGGTATAAATACTTCAACTACGGTTGCAAAATTTACGGCGTTACAAGCAGGCCAGCCTTGGGCAGGTTGTGAATCATTGAATGGCGCAAGTATAGGTACATTCACACTTTCAGCATCTAATGCAATCGTAAAAATTATGGTTTACAAATCGGTCATTAGCGATGTTGGGATAAAGTTTGCTACAGGTGCTTTAGCTTCTACGGGTGAAATTAAAGTTGCAAATACATTGATCAATCAATGGGAAGAATTAACCTTCGATTTTACTTCAAAAATTGGTGAACCCTCTTCAACGGGTATAAGTCAAATTATTTTCTTTCCAGATTTCAATTTAGGTGGTAGATCTTCAGACGTTGTTTGCTATTTCGATAACGTTACTTTTAATGCAGGCACTACACTTGCTGAACCTACTGTTGCAGCAGCTACACCAACTAAATTGTCAAGTGATGTTATTTCATTGTTTAGTAATGCTTATACCAATGTTTCAGTAGACACCTGGAGAACTTCTTGGTCTGCGGCTACTTTAACTGATTTACAAATTGCAGGTAATGATGCAAAAAAATACTCAGGCTTAGATTTCGTTGGAATTGAAATGGTAAATAGTCAAATTAATATTTCTAGCATGGATTTATTTGAATTTGATTTGTGGACACCTAATTCAACTTCATTTAGATTTAAATTAGTAGATTTTGGTGCAAACGGTGCGTTTGGTGGAGGTGATGATGTGGAACATGAAACGGTTATTACGCCAACTTTAAATGGATGGAATCATATTTCTATTCCACTTTCTGGTATGACTGGTCTTACCACAAAATCAAATATTGCTCAACTAATTTTTGCTAGTTCACCAGCAGGTACTTCTGTGGTTTATGTAGATAACATTTTATTTAGTAAAGATGTTGCAGGATTAACGGAACCAACTACAGCTGCACCAACTCCTACAAAATTGGCGGCAGATGTAATGTCTATGTTTAGTAACGCTTACACTAATGTTTCTGTAGATACTTGGAGAACCTCATGGTCATCTGCTGTATTAACAGAAACGCAAGTTGCAGGTAATGATGTTAAAAAATACTCAGCCTTAGATTTTGTAGGTGTTGAAATGGTTGCAAGTCAACTTAACATCAGCGCAATGGATTCGTTTTCATTTGATTTATGGACACCTAATTCAACTACCTTCAAATTCAAATTAGTAGATTTTGGTGCCGATGGTGTTTTTGGTGGAGGAAATGATGTTGAACATGAAACGATAATTACACCAGCATTAGGAGTATGGAATCATGTATCAGTTCCAATTTCAGGAATGACTGGTCTTACTACCAAATCGAATATTGCACAACTAATTTTTGCTAGTGCGCCTGCAGGTGCTTCTACTGTTTTTATCGATAATGTTTTGTTTAGTAAAAAAGGTTTGGTAGGTATTGGTTCTACAAAAGCAGAAAAGGTTGGAATTTTTCCTAACCCAAGCAATGGAGATTTAAACATTACTACAGAGAAAGATATTCAAAACATTGTTATTTACAATTCTTTGGGACAAGAAGTATTTGCAAATTCAGCAAATGCTAATTTTGTAACTATTAATATCAATGATTTGCCAAGTGGATTTTATACTGTGAAAACTAGTATAAATGGAGTAGATACTTTTAGTAAAGTTGTAAAAGAATAATTTTAAATCATTAGTTTAAAAAAAGGGCGTGCAGTTTTTACTGCTCGCCTTTTTTTTTGATGTTGGGCATTATAATTGCTAAGAGAAGGGTATGCCAAAAATAAAACTACTATTAGCAATTGTAATATTACTTTTTTGCAAGGCTAAATCTTATGCTCAAACATTTGAACATAGTTTTGGGAAGGTGGATACCTCTGAAATACTAAATAATGTAATTGAAGGTGGTAATTACTACTACACAATTGGGTGGGAATTCGGTCCTGAAGGTTCAATAATTGCAGTAAGTAAATGGTCTGAAGATGGCATACAAATAAAGAAAAAAGATTTTAATATTAAGGACAACCTTTGGCTACACGATTTAATTATGGTCGGAGATAGCTCTATTTTTATTTTAGGAACACTATCAGATGGTCTAGGATTAAATTCGACAATGTTTATTTTAAATATTGATAATGATTTAAACAAATTGTGGCAAAAGAAATATAAGTATAGGTGGTTTGATCAGTTTTGTAATTTTAAAATAAAAAAAATCCCTAATGGGAATTTACTTATTTCAGGAGAGCTAAAAATAATAGCAGAGAATAAAGCTAGGAACTATATCGAGATAGATACAAGTGGAGCTATAATTGAAAAACCAAATTCATATATAGAAAATACTTCAACTGCCGATTACTTTATTCTAAATGATACACTCTATGCAGTAATGATAAGATATTCTGACACAGGAATAACAAAAAACTACACAAGCCTTGCAAAGTTTAATCAGGTTGGGGATTATATTTCCTCTAAACTGATTGATAATTTCCAGCATACATTTCCATTATATTATAAGCCATTAAATGATTCCATTTTTGAAATAATAGGAAGGGGGACTTCAAATAAATTAATATTTAGAACTATTGTAAATCGCAACTTCAATATTATCCAATCAGATACAATTTTTATAAATTACAGAAAAATATTTCATCAAGTTGTAAAAATCAATAATTCATATTTCTTATCAGGAGAAGATGATGGTAGTTTATTTATCTGCTCAATTGACTCGAATTTTAATACACTTACCGAAATTATAAATCACACAAGAATAGCTACTGCATGTAGTATGTTAAAAACTAATGATAATCACCTATTAATTGGAGGATATTACATGAGTGATATAAGCTTCGATTATGATTATTATTTTTTAAAAATAAATTATAATGGAACTTTTAACTCCATAATGAATAAAAAAAATAATGTATTAAATAATATATATCCAAATCCTTCAAAAGAGAAAATTTATTTTAAAAAAGAAGGAATTTCAGAATACGTAATTTATGATATTATGGGAAAAGCAATAATAGTAAACAATAATTACGATGGGAATGGAATTTATATAGGTGATTTGCCAAACTCTGTATACTTAATACGTGCCATAAACAAAGGTTCGGAATTTATTTCAGAAGTATTTATTAAAGAATAAATCTACTTCGCTCAGCAACCTCTACGACGAACACAAAAAAAAAGGGTGAGTATTTCTACTCACCCTTTTCAATACTATTCTAATTCTAAAACTGTATTATAATTTTACTATTCTAGAAACTTTATTTTCAATTTTAACGATGTAAACACCTTTGTTTAATTCGCTAATATCAATAGCGTTATTACCATTCAATTCAACAGTTTTAACCAATTTACCTTGTAAGTCAACAATCGTAGCTACAGTAGAAGTATTGAAATCAATACCATCAACATAAATTACGTTTGAAGAAGGGTTAGGATATACTGATAAAGTATTTTTTGCATTTTGATTGATACCAACATTTCCAGGTTTGCTGAAATAAACGTTATCAAGATATACAGTTCCTGTACCAGTAGGTAATCCAGAGAAAATTATTTGTGCGATATGAGCTTTTCCAGTTAAATTGGTAAAGTCTGTTAATGGTACAGAAATAGTATTCCATCCATTTAAAGTTGGCGTAAATACCAATTCATGTTCAGTATCATCACCACCACCAAATGCAGCGTCAGCACCAAAGTCAACTAATTTCACACGGAAAGCAGTCATGTTTGGAGTCCATACATCGATGTTAAAATCTGTCATGGTAGAAGCATTAATCAAGTTTGCACCAGTAGCTTCAACACCTACGAAATCTAATGTAGAGTATTTCTTAACATCGTTACCTGCAACTTGCATTTCTGTTAATACAGCAGAAGACCATGAAGTTCTCCAAGTATCTATCGCAACGTTTGTATACGCATTACTGAATAATGAAATTACATTACCTGCTGCTTTTGTTGGAGTAGGTGCAGCAGTTGTTGGCTCTAATAATACAGCATCTTTACTGAAGTAAACATTGTCAATATAAACAGTAGACGATCCTGAAGGAACACCCACTAAGATTAACTGAGCGATATGTCCTTTGTTTGTTAAGCCTGTGAAATCTGATAATAAGAAATCATAACTATTCCATGAATTTTGAGCAGGAGTAACATTAATTTGATGTTCTGTATCATCCCCACCACCAAATGCAGCATCAGCACCAAAGTCAACTAATTTCACTCCGAACGAAGTCGCATTGGGAGTCCACATATCAATGTGGAATTTAGTCATTAAGGAAGCATTGATTAAGTTTGGTCCAGTAGTTTCTATTCCTACGAAATCTAAAGCAGAATATAACTTAGTATCGTTACCAATAATAACGATATCAGTTAACGTTGCATTCGACCATGATGTTCTCCAAGTATCAACACCTACGTTAGTGTATGCGTTGCTGTACATTGAAATAACATCTAACTGAGCTGCAGTAGGAGCAGGAGCAGGAAATGCAGGAGTTGCAACAGTAGCAGCTTTAGCAAAATAAACGTTATCAATATAAAGAGTAGATGAACCTGAAGGAACACCAACTAAAATCATTTGAGCGATATGTCCTTTTGTAGTAAGATTTGTAAAGTCTGATAAAAGGAAATCGTAAGAATTCCATGCATTTTGAACAGGAGTAACATTGATTTGATGTTCCTTATCATCACCACCACCGAATGCAGCATCAGCACCAAAATCAACTAATTTCACACCGAAAGAAGTTGCATTTGGTGTCCACATATCAATATGGAATGTGGTCATTGAATCTGCATTGATTAAGTTAGCACCAGTAGTTTCAATTCCTACAAAATCCAATGAAGAATATTTCTTAGTATCGTTACCTACAATCTGAATATCTGTTAATGTAGCGTTAGACCAGCTTGTTCTCCAAGTATCCACGCCAACATTTGTATAGGCATTACTGAACATAGATTTTACATCACCAGCTGCTCTAGTTGGCGTTGGTGCTGCAACTGTAGGGTCAGTAGAAACTGAAGCCGCAGAAAATGTAATATTGTCGAAATAGCAAATGTTATCTGTTGTTCTTCCAGTTTGGAAATCTGGGAAAATTACTATTTGATCATTCGTTTCGCCAATCTTGCTTGAAAAGTTAAATGTTAATTCTTCCCACTGATTAACTAGGGTATTTGCAACTTTAATTTCCCCTGTTGAACCTCCAGATGAAGTCGCAAATTTAATGCCCACATCACTAATGACCGATTTGTAAACCATAATCTTTACAATGGCATTTGAAGCTGAAAGTGTAAAGGTACCAATATCGGCACCATGCAAACTTTCTACTCCCGCCCAAGGCTGTCCTGCGATAAGGGTTGTCATTTTTGCAACAGTTGCCGAAGTATTTGCACCTGTTGTGCTCGGATTAGCTACAATTTGTAATGCAACGTTTGCACCATTTTCAAAAGTTGTCCATGTCCAAGCATTACCTGGGGCACCTGTTTCAAAGGTAATTGGGGCTGTTTGTGAATATGCTATCGACGACGATAACATCATCAAGAAAATGTAGATTTTTTTCATAATTGAATTTTATAATTGGAATTGGGTAATTAGTTATGGTACTTTTAACAATAAGTATCTAAGATAGCTTATTATTTACCTAAACAAAATTTTTTACAAGAAGTGTTTGGAAATTGTTTGCTCTAAATGAAGCACTTATTATGGTATATATTAGAAAAGTGTATTTAATACACTAAAAGAGCATTCAGAATTTCTTATTTAGAATCGTTTTTAATTATAGTTAATTAACGATCATTCTAATCACATTTAATAGAATTATTGTTAAAAGTGACAGTCATGCCCGATTTTATTTTATTTCTCCTTCGGGTTTCGATTACACCATCAACCTTCACTAATTCATTGTCTATAACATCATTTGCCATGCCTCCATCATTCACCCAGCCTAAAACTTTAAGTAATTGGTTAAGATGAATGTATTCTCCTTTTATCTGAAAAGTGCTCATTTGTTTGGTTTAAGTGTATCTAGCGAAGATAATTATTTAAACTTGCAAATTAAGTTAGTATTTAACAGATTTGTGTAGATTTACACTTTAAGCTCTCCATGAAACATCTTACCATTATTATCGCACTGACGATAATGACCATGAACATTTTTGCACAAGAAGCCGCAGATAAAAAATTTAAAAAAGGAAACTACAAGGGTGCAATCTCCATTTACAAGAAGTTTTTAGCTGATGAAGAAAACATGTATAATGTACATGCAATTCGAGGTTTGGCAATGTCTTATAAGGCAATTGAAAAATACCCTGAGTCTGAGGCTATGTTTCGCAAACTAATTGTATTGGATACTAGTTTTATAGATTTAGTTAATTATTCTGAAGTCTTAATTCAAAATAAAAAATACGACGAAGCAAATAAGTTGATTGCTAAAAATAATTTAAGTGTACATAAAGACCAAAGCGTTTCCAACACTCAAAGTGTTAAAAATATAGAATCAACAATAAAGAATCTAAATCAAATAGTAAGTCTCGATACTGGTAATGTAAAAATCACCTCCTTATCGTTAAATACTAAACAACCAGATTTTTCAGCATTTTACTTTCAAAATGGTATTGTATTCTCTAGTGCACGCAAATATTCGTTGTTCAGTAGATCCTTTATTAACATACCTTTCTATGCTTCAAATTTATTCTTTAGTTCTTCAAAAGAAAATTTTACTAAAGTGGAAAAATTTGCAAAAAGAATAAGAATAAAAGGGAATGCTGGTCCTGCATCTTTCTGCTCAAAAAACAGGACAATGTATTATACTGTTAATCCATCTCCTAATTTGCCTACCCAGAACGCTAAAAATATCGGTATTCATTCGGCTTATTTAAATATTGATAACAGTAAATGGGTTTCTACCATAAATTTCCCTTATAATTCTAAGGATTATTCTTGCATGCATCCAGCTATTAGTAATGATGGCACTACACTTTATTTTGTTTCTAACATGCCTGGTGGGTATGGAGGTATGGATATTTATGTAACTACTTTTGCAGATAATAGATGGTCGAAACCAGTTAATTTAGGCCCCAATGTGAATACCAAAGAAGATGAAATGTTCCCATTTATCGATAATAATTCTCAGCTGTATTTTGCAACAAAGGGTAGAGGTGGATTAGGTGGGTTAGATATTTATGTTTTTGATACTAATGTTCCGAACTCAGTTGCTGAAAATATAGGTGCCCCTATTAATTCATCTTCGGATGATTTCGGCTTCTTTAAAAGTAATTTAACAGATAAAGGATTCTTCAGTTCTTCTAGAGGAAAGGAATCTTCGGATTTTGATATCTATTCTTACACAAGAACGAAGCCTATCATCAAGAATATTGCGGCCTTGGCAATAGATCAGTCAAGCAAAAAAGTATTACCCAATGCAATCTTAAATTTAGATTTAATAAGAAATAACGAACATAAGAACTTCATTTCAATTGAAGGTAAAATTGAGAATGTAGAAGTTATGTTAGGTGATGTGATGAATTTGTCGGCTTCTGCTAAGAACTATTTATCAAGTAATATGCAAGTAGCTGTAAATAGAGTAGACACAGCTTATTTTGTTG
>CALRIM020000075.1:0-14752 GCA_943360385.1 Rhizobium sp. Q54
TTCATTATGTATCATCAGGTTACAGAGTTGTATTTTAAAATGATATTAAGTGAGTGCGAACAAATTTGTAAGAAAGAAGATATCACAGAAAAGTTTTTCTTAGAAAGAATGACTCGCATTAATCGTTATTTCGAATTACTTACTGGTTCTTTTGATGTAATGGTAGATGGTATGGAAAAAGAGCAATTCTTGAAATACAGAATGGCTTTACTTCCTGCAAGTGGGTTTCAATCTGCACAATATCGTATGATAGAAATTTATGCTACAGACTTTATAAACCTAGTAGATAAAGACGTTCGCGAAGATTTCAAAAAAGAAACTTTTGATGCTGATAAGTACTTAGATAACATTTATTGGAAACACGGTGCAACAGAATTAAGCACAGGTAAAAAAACCTTAACGCTAAAACAATTCGAAGAAAAATATTTAGGAACATTTGCAGCACTTGCCAGAAAATGTTTCGAAAACAATATCTATACTATTTATAAAAAATTAAAAACTTCCGATGAAAAACTTACAGAAGCGATGCGTAAGTTCGATACAAGTGTAAATGTTAATTGGCCACTCGTACATTACAAATCGGCAGTAAGATATTTACACAAAGATCCTCAAGATATAAAAGCAACTGGTGGTACGAATTGGCAAAAGTATCTTCCTCCACGTTTCCAAAAACGAATATTTTACCCAGAATTATGGAGCAGTCAAGAAATAGAAGAGTGGGGTAAGGGCTGGGTAGAAAACATCCTTAAAGATTTATAAGGGCTTCCAAAAGCAGTAGTATTTTCTTATCTTTATATTCTAGCTATATTAAGGATGGACACCTCGAATAAAGGATTTTCTGAAATTGCCAAGCAAGCTTTGCTAATGCCTCAAGAAGCATTAATGGCTATTAGAAACAGAAAGCATAATTTAAACATTGGTATTCCAAAAGAAACTACCTTCCAAGAAAATAGAATTGCACTCACTCCTCTTTCAGTGGGATTGCTCGTAAACAATGGTCACGAGGTACACATAGAAACGGGTGCAGGCAACGCTGCAAAATTTCCAGATAAAGATTACTCAGAAGAAGGCGGACAAATTGCATACGACACCAAAAAAATTTGGGAGTCGGATGTTATTATAAAAGTTGAGCCACCAACCATCGAAGAAATTGGATATATGCGTGGTGGACAAACCTTAATTTCTGGTTTACAAGTTTCATCTTTAAAAGAAGATTATTTAAAACTTCTTGTTCAAAAAAACATAACTGCTGTTGCATACGAATACTTACGAGACGAAGGCGATATTCTAACAGTTGTTCGCTCGATGAGTGAAATTGTTGGAACAGCTTCCATCCATATTGCCTCAGAACTTTTATGTACACACAATGGTAAAGGTTTACTACTCGGTGGAGTAACAGGTATTCCTCCAACCGAAATTGTAATTATAGGCGCTGGAACCGTTGGCGAATATGCCGCAAGAACAGCATTGGCATTAGGAGCTGATGTAAAAGTATTCGACAACTCTGTTTACCATTTACGCAGATTACAAAACAATATTGGCAGTAGAATTTTCACTTCTGTTTTACAACCAGTTGTTCTTCAAAAAGCACTATCGAAATGCGATGTTGCAATTGGCGCTATGCGTGCAAAAGAGGGGCGAAGCCCATGTATCGTTTCAGAAGAAATGGTAAGCCGCATGAAAGAAGATTCTATCATTATTGATGTGAGCATCGATCAAGGTGGTTGCTTCGAAACATCGAAAGTTACCAACCATACCAAACCTGTTTTCAAAAAACACGACGTTATACATTATTGCGTTCCAAACATTGCCTCACGTGTAGCACGAACTGCATCCTACGCCTTAACAAATATCTTCACACCTATTTTATTAGAACTCGGAGAAGCAGGTGGAATGAAAAATTACTTGTGGAGCAATTCTGGCATCCGCAGTGGTGTGTATATGTACAACGGACACATCACCAATAAATATTTATCAAATCAATTTAAATTACCATACAAAGACCTCGACTTATTGGTTGCAGCACATGGGTAAACCAATTTGCACATTTAAAATATTATGAAATACACTTCCATAAAATCCGACCTTTTCATCGAAAACAGAAAACGTTTCAACGAGAAATTAAAACCAAAATCTATGGCAATCATTCATTCGAATGATGAGTTTCCTCGTAGTGGTGATCAAAATTATACGTTCCACCAAAACCCTGATATGTTTTGGTTAACTGGTATTGATCAAGAAGAAAGCATTTTTATTTCTTTTCCAGATTGTCCGATTCCTGCTTATAAAGAAGTATTGTTTTTGAAAAAAACAAATGAACACATTGCCATTTGGGAAGGACATAAATACACGAAAGAAGAAGCTTTAGCGAGCTCTGGTATTCGTTCTATTTTTTGGTTAGAAGATTATAAAAGCATTTTCCCTATGTTGATGAATCATTGCGAAAATGTATACATCAACAGTAATGAAAACGATAGGTATGTACACATTAATCAGTATCGCGATTTGCGTTTTGCAAAGCAATTAATGGAACAATATCCAATGCATAGATATGAGCGTGCAGCTCCAATTTTTAGAGAGTTACGTGCTGTTAAATCTACCTACGAAATTGAGTTACTACAGACAGCTTGCGACATTACAGAGAAAGCATTTCGTAGAATTTTAGGTTTCGTAAAACCTGGTGTTGGGGAGTATGAAATCGAAGCAGAAATTATTCACGAGTTTATTCGCAACCGTGCAAGCGGACATGCATACAATCCTATTATTGCTTCTGGCGAATCGGCAATTGTATTGCATTATAACGACAATAACAAAGCATGTAATGCAGGCGAAGTTATTCTTTTAGACTTCGGTGCTGAATACGCAAATTATAACGCCGACTTGTCTCGTTCTATTCCGGTAAGTGGGAAATTTACCCCTCGCCAAAAAGATGTTTACAACGCAGTACTAAGAGTATTTAAAGCATCTAAACAAATGCTTGTAGAAGGGACTATTTTAGATGAGTACCACAAAGAAGTTGGAAAAATTATGGAGTCTGAATTAATTGGGTTGAACTTACTCGACAAACACGATGTAAGCAAACAAAATCCGGATGCTCCATTGTATAAAAAATATTTCATGCACGGAACTTCTCATTTCTTAGGATTAGATGTACACGATATTGGTAACCGTTACGAGAAAATGAAAGCAGGAATGGTGTTCACTTGTGAGCCTGGTATTTATATCGCAGAAGAAGGTTTAGGAATTAGAATTGAAAATGATATTCTCATTACTAAATCGGGCAATGTAGATTTAATGGCAAACATACCAATCGAAGCAGACGAGATTGAAAGCTTAATGAACTAACTTTAATATGTTAATGGGATAATGTGTTAATATGTTAATGGAGTATTATTCAGATTAACACATTATCCCATTAACAGATTAACACATTAACTAGTAGTTTGTATTCGGAATCAGATACTCTTTCACATAATCCTCCACTCCTTGTTCCAAGGTGTGAAATGGTTTTGTATATCCAATGCTTCTTAGTTTATTCATATCGGCTTCGGTGAAGTACTGGTACTTATCGCGGATGTCGGCTGGAGTGTCTATATAATCTATATTCTCCGTAACATTCATTGCTGCGAAAGTTGCTTTTGTTAAGTCTATAAACGTGCGTGCTTTGCCAGATCCTAAATTATAGATGCCTGATTTTTTTCGCAACAACATGAAGAAAAACAAAACTTCTACTACATCTTTTACATACACAAAATCGCGCATTTGTTCTCCATCTTTGTAATTCGGATTATGCGATTTAAACAAACGCATTCCTCCAGTTTTTTTTATTTGATGGAAGGCATGAAAAATTACAGAGGCCATTCTTCCTTTGTGATTTTCGTTCGGACCATACACATTGAAGAATTTTAATCCTACCCAGAAGTATGGTTTTTTATCTTGTTTCAAAGCCCACTTATCGAATTCGTTTTTCGATTCACCGTAAGGGTTCAATGGAATTAACGATTCTATTTTATCTTGATCATCTTTATAACCAAACTCCCCCAAACCATACGTTGCTGCACTAGATGCATACACCATGCCTACACCGTAGTCTGCGCAGCGGTTCCAGAGCTCCTTCGTATAATCGGTGTTTAGTTTCCAAAGAATTTCTTTGTTAAATTCCGTAGTATCGGTACGTGCACCAATATGAAAAACAAATTGAACAAATTTATGATGTTCATCAAACCAAGTAAAAAATTCGTCGCGATGAATTTTCTCTTTGAATTTTTTTCCTTCTAAATTTTGATGTTTTATTTCTTGTGAAAAATCATCTACTAATACTAAATCAGTATATCCTTCGGCGTTTAGTTTTCCAACTAAACAACTTCCAACAAAACCTGCGGCACCAGTAATAATGATCATGTTATTTTTGTTCTTCTAAAATAAAATCTATTTCATATGCAGGAGTAATTCCCAAATTCACCGCTGTATCAAACAAGGTGTAAATTGCTTTTCGTCCCTCTTCACCCAAATTTACTGAATATTTATTTACATATAAGTCGATATGCTTATACATTACTTCTTCACTCATTTCTTGCGAATGCTGGCGTACAAAATCAAACGATGATTTCGGATTTGCAAATGCAAATTCCACACTTCTACGCAGTACCCTATCAATTTTTAATTGCGTTTCTTCATCAAACTTTCTATTCACAACAATTCCACCTAATGGTATTGCCGAATGATATTTAGATTCCCAAAACTCACCTAAATCCATCACCTTTACTAATCCCTTATCTTGGTAAGTAAACCTATTTTCGTGAATAATTAAACCCAAATCTATTTCCCCATTTAGCAAAGCATCTTCTATTTCTGAGAACACCATTACTTTTTTGTTCTTCGCATTAGGCATAGCCAAACTTAAGAGAAAGTTTGCGGTGGTTAGTTCACCTGGAATCCCAATGCTCATGTGCTCGTATGCTAATGTGCTCGTGTGCTCGTGTGCTAATGTGCTAGAGTGCTCATTCGTAATTAACAAAGGTCCTACGCCGAAACCTAAAGCACTTCCTGCATTCAACAATTTATACAAATGTGTTAAATGTGCAAAGGCATGGTAGCTAAGTTTGGTAATATCTAGTTGTGCGGATTGTGCTTTTTTATTGAGCGATTCTACATCCTCAATAACGGGAACAAAAGTTAATCCTTCGGTATCAATTTTTCCATGCAATAGTGCATCGAAAATAAAGGTGTCGTTTGGACAGGAAGAGAAACCTAATGAGATTTGCATAGTATCGGGTATCGGGTATCGAGTATCGGGTAAAATAGTAAGAGTGTTTTACAACACTCGATTCTCGCTACTCAGTTATACTGTCATAATATCCTTATCCTTCAAGTCGATGTGTTTATCCACTTTTAAGATGTAAGAGTCTGTTAATTTCTGAACTTCTGCTTCTCCTACTTTTACTTCGTCTTCAGAAACACCTTCTTTTTGTGCTTTTTTAATTTTTTCGTTTACATCTTTTCTGATGTTACGAATGGCAATTTTACCTGCTTCACCTTCTGCTTTTACTTTCTTCACTAAATCTTTTCTACGCTCTTCTGTTAGAGGTGGAACGTTTAAACGAATCACAATACCATCATTTTGTGGATTGATCCCTAAGTTAGCATCGGTAATTGCTTTTTCAATTGCAGAAATTAAACTTTTCTCCCATGGTTGTACCACAATGGTACGTGCATCTGGAGTGTTAACATTTGCTACTTGCGATAGTGGTGTTGGAGTACCATAGTAATCAACAGTAATACCATCAAGCATTTGCGGGCTTGCTTTGCCTGCACGAATTTTTTGTAATTCTAATTCAACATGATCAACAGCTTTGTTCATGTTTTCTCTTGCGTCTTCTATAAGTTTTTTTACTATTTCGCTCATAATATTTTTGTATGAATGAATTTTATATTGAGTTTATAAATTTATGCGTGTACTAATGTTCCGATTTCATCACCTAAAGCAACTTTTAAGAAGTTCCCTTTTTTGTTCATATCAAATACAATAATAGGCAAATTGTTTTCTTGGCAAAGAGTAAAGGCCGTCATATCCATCACATTTAATCCTTTATCATACACTTCTGTAAATGTAATTTTTTCGAAGCGAACAGCATTTTTATCTTTCTCTGGATCGGCTGTATAAATACCATCCACTCTAGTTCCTTTTAACACTACGTCTGCTTCAATTTCAATAGCTCTTAAAGAAGCAGCTGTATCTGTAGTGAAGTATGGATTACCAGTACCTGCACCAAAAATAACCACTCTACCCTTTTCGAGATGACGAACGGCTCTGCGGCGAATAAACGGTTCGCAAATTTGTTCCATTTTAATTGCCGAAAGCAAACGTGTTTTAGTACCTACTTTTTCTAGTGCATCTTGTAAGGCCATACTGTTTATAACAGTTGCAAGCATTCCCATGTAATCAGCTTGTACTCTATCCATCCCACCTTTTTCTGCATCTAACCCTCTATGAATATTACCACCACCAATTACCAAGGCTACTTCCACACCACTATCAACAACTTCTTTAATATCAATAGCATATTGACGGACCATTTCGGTATCAATACCATATTGCTTTGTACCCATTAAAGATTCGCCACTAAGTTTCAGAAGAATTCTTTTGTATTTCATGTTATGTTTTGTAGTACGAAGATATGTATTATTCAATGGACAAAAAAAATCCCCTCGAAATTCGAGGGGATTTTTTAAAAGAATTAAGCTCCTAAAGCAACGCGCTTAAACGCTGTTACTGTTAAGTCCTTTTCAATATCATTTAACATTTGTGCTACCGATTTCGAACTGTCTTTTACAAATTCTTGGTTTAACAACGTAGAGTCTTTGTAGAATTTGTTCAATTTTCCTTGAGCAATTTTCTCAACCATTTCTTCTGGTTTACCTTCTGCACGGATAACATCTTTAGCAATTTCTAATTCTCTTTCAATAACTGTAGCATCAACATCAGCTTTATCTACAGCAACTGGATTCATTGCAGCAATTTGCATCGCAACGTCTTTACCTGCATCATCTGCTTTACCGTTTGCATCAGAATTCAAACCAACTAATACACCTAAACGGTTACCAGCGTGAATGTATGCAACAACTTTATCAGCAGTTAAAATTTCGTATTTAGAAACACCAATTTTCTCACCAATTTTACCAGTTTTATCTAAGATGATATCTGATAAAACCAAGCCATTTAATTGCAATGCAACTAAATCTTCTAAAGTAGCTGGGTTATTAGCAATTGCTAAATCAGCAATTTCATTTGCAAACTGAACGAACTCAGCATTTTTAGCAACGAAGTCTGTTTCGCAATTTAATTCGATAACAATACCTCTTTTACCATCTGCAGTAGTTTTTGCTATAACAGCGCCTTCTAATGAATCGCGATCCGAACGGCTAGCTGCTACTTTCGCTCCTTTTTTACGTAAGTAGTCAATGGCAGCTTCGAAATCTCCATTAGATTCTGTTAATGCTTTTTTACAATCCATCATTCCAGCACCAGTTTGTAAACGTAATTTGTTTACATCTGCTGCACTAATAGTAACTGTTGACATAATATTTTATATATAAATTTTTAGTTTGAAAAAAAGGTTAAAAGTATGCCGCACCTGAGTAATCAAATGCTACAACTTTTAACCTTTGATTAATTATTCAGCAGATTTCTCTGTTTCTGATTTTCTTTTTCTTGGAGCTGATTTGTCTGCAGATTTCTCTGTAGTTTCTGCTGTTTCCGCTGCAATTTTAGCTGCTGCACCTTCTTTTTCAGCATCTTCTTCACGCTCACGTTTACGCTCTTCTAATCCTTCTTCAATTGCTTTAGTAATAATACCTGTAATTAAAGCGATAGATTTTGTAGCATCATCGTTTGCTGGAATTGCGAAATCAATATCCGTTGGATCAGAGTTCGTATCAACCATAGCGAATGTTGGGATGTTCAATTTCAATGCTTCAGTTACAGCGATGTGCTCTTTCTTAACATCAATTAAGAACAATGCTGCTGGTAAGCGATTTAAATCAGCAATACCACCTAACACTCTTTCTAATTTAATACGATCACGAGTGATCATTAATTTTTCTTTTTTCGAAAGAATATCAAAAGTACCGTCTTTAGCCATTTTGTCGATGTTAGACATCTTCTTAATTGACTTGCGAACTGTTGCAAAGTTTGTTAACATACCACCTAACCATCTTTCTGTTACGAAAGGCATGTTTACTCTTTTTGCGTGTTCAGCAACAATATCTTTTGCTTGTTTCTTTGTAGCTACAAATAATACTTTTCTTCCTGATTTTACGATTTGTTTAATTGCAGCAGAAGCTTCTTCAACTTTTACTAATGTTTTATTCAAATCGATAATATGAATACCATTTTTCTCCATAAAAATATATGGAGACATTTTTGGATTCCATTTGCGCGTTAAGTGTCCGAAGTGAACACCAGCGTCTAATAAGTCTTGATATGATGTACGTGCCATTGTTTAAGGTCCTCCAGATATTAACGTTTACTAAATTGAAATCTTTTTCTCGCTTTACGACGTCCTGGTTTCTTACGTTCCACCATACGACTGTCGCGGGTTAATAAGCTCTTCGCTTTTAACGCCGAACGTTTTTCTGGATCCTTTTCAAGGATTGCCTTTGCAATAGCCAAGCGAACTGCTTCTGCTTGTCCTTTAATACCTCCACCATCAACATTCGCTTTAATATCGAATTTACCTAACATGTCAGATACCTGTAATGATTGGTTAACGATAAATTGCAATGGTAACGTTGGAAAATATTCTTTATAATCTCTGCCATTTACAAGGATGTTTCCGCTTCCTTCAGATAGGTAAATGCGGGCAACAGCAGTCTTTCTTCTTCCTGATGTATTTACTGTCATCTCTTTGGTTATTTAATAGTTTTAGGATTCTGTGCCGCATGTGGATGTTCTCCTCCAGCATACACATACAAATTCTTGAAAATAGCATTTCCTAGCTTATTCTTAGGAAGCATACCACGTACTGCTTTCTCTACCACACGTGTAGGGTGTTTCGCCATTAAATCCTTTGGAGAAATAAAGCGTTGACCTCCAGGGTAACCAGTGTACGAAACATACTCCTTTTGAGTAAACTTGTTTCCTGTAAACCTAACCTTGTCTGCATTGATAACTATTACGTTATCACCGCAGTCTACGTGTGGGGTGAAATTAGCCTTGTGTTTGCCTCTTAAGATAAAAGCTATCTTAGAGCTTAGGCGCCCCAAAATCTCTGTGTTGGCGTCGATTACGACCCATTCCTTCGTAACAGTTTTGCTGTTAGCAGAGACAGTTTTGTAACTTAACGTATTCATTGATAATAATTAATTAATTGATTTTTATTGTTTTATCCCCCATATACCTATATAAGGGAGGGCAAAGATAAGAGAAATATTTATAATTACCATGCTTTGCAACAGATATTTCCGAAAGAATATGTGGAAATGTTGAAAATGTATTTTTTGCACTATTTTAGCCTACGATATGACCCTTCAAAACTGGCTTACCGGACCACGAATCGTAATTATTGCACTAGTTATTAGTGCATTATCGCATTTACCTTTTATAAACTTAGGTCCTCGTAGTGTACATGTATGGCGCCAGAGCAATACGTTAGCCGTTGCCCGTAACTTCTACCAAGAAGAGATGGACATTATGAACCCTAGAGTAGATCGCCGTTTAGATACCGATGGCGTTACTGGTATGCAGTTTCCCTCTTATGAATACATCGTTGCCCTTGGTTATAAAGCCTTTGGCCTACATAATTGGGTTCATCGTCTAGTTTCTTTACTCATTACCTTTTGGGGAGCAATTGGAATGTACCTCCTTGCAAAACTTTTATTAAAACACGATATCGCAGCTGGTTTCGCTGCTCTTGCTTACACCTTTAGTCCTGATTTATACTACTTTGGCTTCAGCGCCCTGCCCGATATTTTAGCACTCGCTTGCTCTGTTTGGGGTTTGTACTACTTTATCAGAAGTTCAGAAGATCAGAAGATCAGAAATTCTGAACTTCCGAACTTCCGAACTTCTGAAATTCTGAAATTTGTAGCTTCTGGATTTTTAATCACCCTAGCGGGTTTAACAAAACTCCAATTCCTTGCCATTGGCTTTTTCATTGCTCCTTATATCTTACTAAATATTGATCTTGCAAAAAAGAGGATTTTGCCGCTCATTGTATTTGGAGCCACAGCCTGTGTAATACCATTACTATGGTACCGTCGTTCGGTAGAATTAATAAAATCATCGGGCTTAGAAGATTTTGGAATCACCTTCCGACCAGAAAGCGATTGGAAAAAAGGGCTGAACACTATCCTCCAAAATATTACCAGCGACCTCCCAGACTTATTATTAAACTACGCTTCCTTTTTCATTTTTCTATTTTCTATTTTCTATTTCTTTAAAAACAAATTCTGGAAATCGAAATGGTTTTTACCGATGTTGATATGGACTCTTTCTTTAATTGCTTATCACATCATAGAGCTTGCGCAAATGAACGTTCACTCGTATTATATGATGCCCTATTTGCCTGTTTTGTTTTTAATGGTGGCCTATGGAATAAAAAATATCTCACTAAAAAAGAATGCAAACATTTTTCTTTTCTCTATTCTCATTTTATCACCAGTATTATCGGGGTTAAGAATTATTCCTTCACGATTCACGAAATCCAACCCAGGTATTCCAACAGAATTATATAATGCTACATCTAGAAACGAAATGATTTCTGCTGCACCTTCCAATGCATTGTGTATTGTTGGTCCAGATGTTTCTGGTTGTATTTATTTTTATCACCTCGAAAAAAAAGGCTTTGGATTTAATTCAATAAATGATTTAGATGAAAATATCGGTGAGGAAACTCGCTTAGAAAACTTCATTCATAGAGGTGCAAAATATTTGTACACGAATGACTCTACAGCAAATAGTAATAAAGGAATTCTATCGCATTTCACACTAGTAAAAAAAGTGGAAAGCTTTTATATATACAAATTGAAAGACTGATTTTAATTTTATCAGAAGAAATTTTATCTTTAGGACTTAATCAAATGCATATGGGAAAGGTATCGAGAATGGCCGATTCTCTGATTGGATCAGAGATTATTAAAATTGGTAACGAAGTAAACGAGATGATACGAAAGGGTGCGAAAATTTGCAATCTTACCATAGGCGATTTTGATCCCAGACATTATCCCATACCAAAAGAATTAGAAAACAAAATAATTGAAGCTTACCATAAAGGATTTACAAATTATCCACCTGCAAATGGAGAGTTTTCTTTACGTGAAGCTATTACTATTTTCTTAAGAGAGTTTGGTAAATTAAATTATACAACAGACGAATTGTTAGTTGCTGGTGGGTCTCGTCCATTAATTTACGCTACTTATCGCACGCTTTTAGATCCAGGAGATAAGGTTGTTTTCCCTGTACCATCATGGAACAATAATCACTATTGTCACTTAGTGGGGGCTGAGGCTATAATGGTAGAAACCACTCAAGAAAATAATTTCATGCCTCGTGCTTCAGAAATAGCTCCACATTTAAAGGGTGCCACATTATTATCATTATGCAGTCCTTTAAATCCAACAGGAACCATGTTCACACAAAAAGATTTAGAAGAAATTTGCGATTTAGTTATTGCAGAAAATAAAACCAGAGGCGCTAATGAAAAACCTTTATACTTATTATATGATCAAGTGTACTGGACTCTTACATTTGGTTCTCATAAACACCATGATCCTATAAATTTACGTCCAGAGTTAAGAGATATTACTATTTATATTGATGGCATTTCTAAAGCATTTGCAGCAACAGGTGTACGTGTGGGTTGGGCATTCGGACCACAATATATTATTGATAAAATGAAAGCGATACTTGGGCATGTTGGTGCTTGGGCTCCTAAAGCAGAACAAATTGCAACTGCTGGTTTTTTAGGAAATCAAAAGGCAATTGATGAGTTTATGGGTCCTTTCAAAAATAAAATAAAGGAAAGTTTAGATGCACTCCACGAAGGATTTCAAAATTTAAAAAATAATAATTACCCTTTTGATTCTATTGAGCCAATGGGTGCTATTTATTTAACCGTTAAAGTTGCTATTAAAGGAAAGAAAACGCCAGAAGGAAAAATAATTGAAAATAGTATGGATGTAACCTCTTACATTTTATCTCATGCACAATTGGCAATGGTACCATTTACAGCATTCGGTGCATCATCTAGTTCAGATTGGTATCGTTTATCGGTAGGTGCAGCGGATAAAGAAACTATTTTAGCCTCTTTTGATCGTTTAAAAAATGCAGTCGACCAACTAAGTTAATCGACTGACATTTTCACTTATATTATTTCAAAAACAATTCCATTTCCACTCTCCTGTTTTCGGTTCTACCGGCAGGAGTATCATTTGTTGTAATTGGTTTAGATGAACCATATCCTATTGCTTCTAATCTGCTCTCAGAAACTCCTTTACTCATTAAGTAAGCTTTCACAGCATCTACTCTTGCTTGCGATAAGTACAAATTCGATTCATCATTACCAGAATTATCTGTATGACCAAGCATTCTTAAACTATAGTCGTTATACTCTTTTAATATAGCAACTACTTCATTTAACATCGGGAAAGATTTTGGTCTAATAATCGATTTACTCGACTCAAACAAAATACTTCTAGCCGCAAACTCTAATCTCTTTTTCACTTCTTCTTTCACCACTTTTTTAGGTGCTGGGCAACCTCCAAAATTTACATCACCGGCTACGTTCGGACATTTATCTTTCGAATCAATTACACCGTCACCATCTGTATCTAATGGGCAACCTTTTGCATCAACTTTAACTCCTTTTTCAGTTCCCACGCATTTGTCATTTGCATCATCAACACCATCATTATCAGTGTCTGGACAACCCTGAAAAATATCTAATCCTTTAACATTCGGACATTTATCTTTCGAATCTTCTATCCCATCACCGTCAGTATCTGGGCAACCTTCAAACCTAGCTAAACCTGGTACTTCGGGGCATTTATCATTAGCATCTATAATGCCATCATTATCTTTATCTGGGCAACCATTTGTTTTAACTCCACCAGCTAAATCTTTACATTTATCCTGATAATCAGGAATTCCATCTCCATCAGCATCCAAAGATTTACCTTGCTTATCTACCGCTACACCAGGAGGGGTATTCGGTTCAATATCTTTTTCATCCACAACTCCATCTCCATCTGTATCTACTGCTTTTCTGAAATTAAAAACCAATCCAACAGAATGTACTAATGCAATGTCATTAAAATTATCTGTTCCACCATTTCCATCCCAAGCATCGTTCTGAACCCAATTAACCATAGTAGATAATTCTAAGCCAATACGATCATTTAGTTTCATCATAACCCCACCACCTGTTTGTAAATTAATAGCATTTTCTGCCTTTGATAATTTTGTGGAGTTTACATTTACTCCCCCCAAACCAGCTAATAAAAAGGGGTTGAATCGTGCTTCTTGTTTTAATATATAACCATTTGCAAAGTTATAACGCAGGTTTACATTTAAGGAAGCGAAATCAGCAGAAAAGTCTGTTCCATTTTTAGGTTTGTAATCTACAGTAAACAACTGTAATCGTTGCTCTACAGTAAAAGACGGATTTAAATATTGAGAAAGGTAAACTCCAAATCGAGGTTGATTATAGTTGAACTTAAACATATTCGTTTTATTAGTGTAGTCGCCATCGTATTCTGAAACGTTACCAAACACACCAATTTTTAAGCCTGGGGAATAAAATCCTTGGCTAATGCCATTTGTCGTTATCAATAGTAATATTGAAATTACTAGGAAACTAAATTTTTGTATAATTTTTTTCATAAATATTCTTTTAATAAATGTAGTTGCATATTGAAGTTTAAGAGTTACACATTAAAAGTTAGTTGTTACACAAATCCTACATTCTGAATATTTTACCTAGCTTTGCCCAATGAATAAGAGACTTTATTTAATTCCAGTTTCTCTAGACGAGGAAACTCCTATCACTACTACACTTCCAAATGATGCGATAGATGTAATAAAACGATTAACTGTTTTTATTGTAGAAAATGAAAAAACAGCTAGGGCTTATTTAAAAAAAGTAGGAATACTCACTCCTCAAAAAGATTTAACAATAGTACTTCATAGTAAGAAAGACAGATTACCTATAAATCAATACTTCAAATTATTTGAAACAACCGATGAAATTGGATTAATGTCTGAAGCTGGTTGCCCAGGTATTGCAGATCCAGGGGCAGATGTAATTCGTGAAGCACATAGAAGAAATATAGAGGTTTTTCCATTTGTTGGTCCATCATCTATATTAATGGCATTAATGTCGGCAGGTTTTAATGGTCAACAATTTACATTCGTTGGCTATTTACCAATTGATAAAGCTGATAGAATTAAAAGAATTAAGGATTTAGAAATGGTGAGTGAAAAATATAACATCACTCAAATTTTTATTGAAACTCCCTTCCGCAATAATCATTTATTCGATGATGTTGTGAAGAATTGCAAAGGTACCACTTCACTTTCTATAGGTGTAGATATTACTGGAGCTAACCAAAGCTTAAAAACACTTAGCATTGACCAATGGAGAGAAAACAAACCAGAACTCCACAAGCGACCTGCTGTTTTTGTACTCTATGCACGATAAAGTTTATTATATGCAGGATTAAATAAAATCCCGCATAAGTGCAGTAAAGTGGTGGG
>CALRIM020000076.1:0-14694 GCA_943360385.1 Rhizobium sp. Q54
TGAGCAATGATGTAATTTTTATCTTTAGAAACGGTAGTAATCCATTGAGCTAAACTACCAGCACCTGCATCTAAATTCAGTTGCCATTTTTGTTCAATTGAAGTTTCTTTTGAGTTATCTTTTAGTGGCAAATAAATACTATTTATTAACCCTGCATCGGAGCTCGTAACTTGATAGGCAAATGCAGTATAGTTCGACCATCCATCTCTACTTGTCAATTTATTAATCGACTTTGTATTTAATAAATCCTTTACGCTCATTTCATAGCCAGAAATTCCTGTGTAAAACAAGTAATTATACTGATCATTTAATCTACTAATGTAATTCTGAAATGATTCTTTATTTTTAAACAATTGGTCTGAAGTATAGTCATCTATATACCTTTTTAAGTCCGCTATATCCGAACTTAATACCAATCTATCATCAATTATTAAGCAATACTTTGCATCTAGTTCTTTGAATGGTTCACCACCGGCTAAATACATCATTTTTCTTATTGGAAAACTCTTAATACTAAACTCTTTGTACTTAAATTCTTTACTGTTTTTTTGTAATCGCTCAATTTTCTTTTCAAACTCATCTGCTTGCAGTAAAACCATCATAGCAATATAGCCAGTATGTTTTAATACAGAATAGTTAGGGTAATAAGCAGCAATAAGTTCAGTTCCCAAATGGTCTGTAAGTAGCTGCCCTATGTTTAAACCATACTTATTACTCATCAATTTGATTTCTGCCAAATAATAAAAATCTTGCTTTAATTGAATTTGCTTTAACAAATCTGTTCTAAATAATACAGGATCCGATAATATCAAGTTCTGGAATGCCCAAGTATTGGAGGAAAGGAAATTACATAAGTAACTTCTATTTTCTGTTTGATTTTTTAATAATGAGAAATATTTTTTTTCGGAGGCATCAATCTCTCCATTCAAAATCCATGCATCCGATTTGTAATTTAATTCAGTATAAGAATATTCTGCAAATTGTTCTGATATATCCATTGACTTTTGGAATGGAATTTGAAAAAATAATGAGTAGAATTCTGTTAAACTTTTATGATTAACAAACATGCTTAGTAGGCTTTTTCCACTAGATTGCTCCTGTTGCCATTTCTGAAATATTGGATATTGAGATAGGCCTGTACCTTTTTGTTTTGACCGAATTGCATCTTCAAGTAAGGTTGGATATTTGGATACAATTATATAAGGTTCAATAAAAACGTAGTAAAAGCTTTGATTGGTTCTTTCAAAATGATATATCTGCTCCCCTTCAAAAGGTCTAGGTTTTGCCTTAACTATTAATTCATCATCACTATTAAACATACTAGCGTGATCATCCGACTCGAAATCTTTTAAAGTGGCAAAATAAATACAGCCCAAGGTTTTAGCATTAACCTTTTGAGAGGCTATTAGTACGTCTTGTGATTTAAGTGCTGATTGTAAGGTTTTGTTTTTAGAAATGATAGAATTAAACTCCTTTATCTCCGAAATAAATGTATCGTAAAATAAGTTGGGAATATTCTGATCATCTTTTAAAATTTCTGCTAAATCTGTTTCATACTTAAAATCTAGAATGATGGCATTTCTTTCTGAAACGTATGCAAACAAATCGCTCTTCGTATTTAACTGTAAAGAGCCTTTAAAATAAAAGTAAACCAAGGATACTATAATTGTTAATAAGCCTGAAATAATCCAGATTGCTTTCTTCATGGTTTACGATTTAATAATTCGAACAAAAATACTCTGAAATAAGCATTCTACTTAGTTTTCAGCCAATTCAGTTTTCAACAATTGTGATTCTGATTTTTATATGTTTTGATTCGTTATATTTGTTTTACAGAAGAAAGAAATGAAAAGATTAATTTTACTTGGTAGTTTAATGGCTCTAATGGCAGTAATCATTGGTGCCTTCGGAGCTCATGCCTTGAAACCATATATGCCTGCATCGGAATTACAAACCTATGAAACAGGAGTAAAATATCACTTCATTCATAGTTTGGGAATACTTTTAATTGCAATTTTATATTCTTTGCATCCAACTAAAAACTTAATAAGAGCTGGGTATTTCCTTTTTGCGGGTATCCTGTTATTCTCTTTCTCCCTTTATTTATTAGCTTTAAGAGAAACTTTAGGTATTATCGATTGGAAATTTTTAGGACCTATTACTCCAATGGGTGGACTATGTTTTATAATTGGATGGGCATTAACCTTTTGGTCGTTCTTAAGCTTTAAAAATGACTGACATTTCTGTTTCTAAATACGATACTTATGTTGATGTTATTTTACCCTTAGCATTACCACAAACCTATACTTATAGGGTTAGTATAGAACATATTACCCAAATAAAAATAGGTTCAAGAGTTATAGTTCCATTTCAAGGGAATAGATTATATACTGGTATTGTTGCGTTGGTACACCATACCGCTCCTTCCAATTATGCTTCTAAATATTTACTAAATGTATTAGATGACGATGCAGTAGTTTCTGAAAGACATATTGATTTTTGGAAGTGGATAGCAAAATATTATATGTGTACCGTTGGCGAAGTAATGAATGCTGCACTGCCAACGGCAATGAAACTAACCAGTGAAACCAAAATAATTCTGAACACCGAAAATCAGTTTGACAAAAATGAGTTAAACGATAAAGAATATTTAATAGTTGAAGCAATAGAAATTCAAGGCTCTATAAGTATTATAGATATTCAAAAAATATTAGATCAAAAAACAGTAATGCCTGTAATAAAGGCAATGATCCAAAAGGGTTACATTTTCTTAGAAGAGGAATTATTAGAAAAATACAAGGTTAAAACAAAAAAAATAATTGTTTTACATGAACAATATTTAGAATCGGCCATGTTAAAGGCACTGTTTGATGCTCTTGAGAAAAAGCCTAAACAATTAGATGTATTACAACAGTACCTTTCATTAAAAAAACAGCAAGATACTATTACCAGCAAGGAATTAATCAATTTAGGATTAAGTAGTTCTGCCATAAACACCTTAATAAAAAATGAAGTTTTTGTTGTTGATGAAATAATAGTAAGCAGAATAGAAAAGCCAGAAGTGGTTGATCAATTGATAATGGAATTAAGTGAGGAGCAAAAATATGCGATGCAAGAAATTCAAGAATCATTTAATAAAAATCAACCTGTATTACTATATGGAATAACTTCTTCTGGTAAAACTATGTTATATATTGAGCTCATTAAAGAGCAAATTAGCAAGGGCAATCAGGTTCTAATTTTGGTACCAGAAATTGGATTAACAACTCAATTAATAGAACGTTATAAACAACATTTTGAAACAGAGATTGGGGTTTACCACTCGAGGTATAATGAGAACCAACGAGCAGAAGTGTGGCAAAATGTAAAAAACCAAAAAACGAAAATAATTTTAGGAACGCGCTCATCTATTTTTTTACCATTTGAGTCGCTAGGGCTAATAATTGTTGATGAAGAGCACGACCCATCCTATAAACAAAACGAGCCAAACCCACGGTATCATGCCCGTGATTCTAGTATCTATCTGAGCACACTTTTTAATGCAAACATTATACTTGGCACTGCTACTCCATCTGTAGAATCATATTACAATTGTCTTCAGGATAAATATAAATTAGTGCATCTAAAGAATAGATTTGGAGCAGCTAAATTACCAGAAGTGCAATTGGTTGCCTTACAAAATGATATTGAAAAAGAAAGTTCTCAGGATTTATTTGGCAAAACGTTGATTTATGAAATAGAAAATAGATTAACTCGTAAAGAACAAGTAATCTTATTTCAAAACAGAAGAGGATACGCCCCCTTTTTACAATGTAACATTTGCGGGCATTCGCCACAGTGTACCCAATGCGATGTAAGCTTAACCTATCATAAATGGAAAAACGAACTACGTTGTCATTACTGTGGATACCATATACCTGTATTAAAAGTTTGTCCATCTTGTGGGTCGGCACATTTGGAAATGAAGGGAATGGGAACTGAAAAGATTGAGGAAGAATTACAAGTAATATTTCCTGAAGCACGAATTGCACGAATGGATTTAGATACCACTAGAAGGAAAAATAATTTGCAAGATTTAATTAATGAGTTTGAAAATGGGCAAATAGATATTCTGGTGGGAACACAGATGGTTACAAAGGGATTGGACTTTGAAAAAGTAACATTAGTTGGTATTATTCAAGCGGATGCATTAATTAACCATCCAGATTTTCGGTCGCATGAGAGAGCATTTCAATTAATTGAGCAAGTGAGTGGGCGAGCAGGTAGAAGGGATCAATTAGGAAAAGTAATTATTCAAACATTTAAACCAGACCATCCAATTTTACAACTTGCTTCCGTGCACGATTACGACAAATTCCTTCACCAGCAATTAAATGAACGAAAACAATTCTATTACCCTCCTTTTGTACGACTCATTGAAATAACCCTCAAGCACAGAGAAGCTCAGAAAGTGCAAACAGCTTCACAAAGGTTAGCATCAGAATTAAAAAAGATATTCTCTCAGAAGGCTGTTTTAGGACCAGAGTTCCCTGCAGTAAGTAAAGTAAGAAACCAATACATACAGAAGATTTTATTAAAACTCGATAGAAACTCAATGAATTTAGAAAAGAGTAAAGAAATTCTTAAAATAAAAATTGCCGAGCTTAAAAGTAATAAGGAGTTTTCTGCTTGTACAGTGTTAGTGGATGTGGATCCGCTTTAGTTCGTGTGCTCGTGAATCGTGTGCTCGTTTGCTCGTTAATAGTAGCTTGTAGAAAATATGAAACTTAATAGATTATGTAATTTGTCGAACTACGAGCACACGATTCACGAGCAAACGATCTATTTTCCGCGACCCTGTATTACCGTAGCAATGGTAAAAAACAGAATTTTAAAATCTACTGCCAAGCTCATGTTTTCAATATAAATAATATCATATTTCAATCGCTCAAGCATTTGCTCCACATTCTCTGCGTACCCATATTTTACTTGGCCCCACGAAGTAATACCAGGACGGACTTTATGTAGATGTTTATAATGAGGTGCATGTTGCATAATTTGATCGATAAAAAACTGTCGTTCTGGTCGAGGGCCTACAAGAGACATATCTCCTATTAACACGTTGTAGAACTGGGGTATTTCATCTAGTCGAGTTTTACGCATAAATCTACCGAAAGGAGTGATACGATTATCATTTTCTGAAGATAGCTGCGGGCCAGCCTTCTCCGCTCCTACATACATAGATCTGAATTTTATGATTTTAAATTCTTTCCCATGAAACCCAATTCTCGACTGTTTAAAGAACACAGGACCTGGAGAACTAAATTTTACAAGAATTGCCGTAATTAAATATACTGGAGAGAGGAATACTAAAAACATAAATGAAACAAAAACATCGATCACACGCTTCATGAAAATTTGCCAAGCGGGCATTAAATCCGTTTTAATTTGAATAAGAGGAACACCAAAAAGGTGATTCATTTTAACAGACCCAGAAATAATATCATACATATCTGGTATAATCTTTACATCTGCTCTGCAATTTTCTAACTCTTCAATTATTCGTTTTAGGTTTTCGTGTTCAGAAGATTCTATAGCAATAATTACTTCATCAATTTTATAATTATTAACGATAGAAGCGACTTCATCATATTTCCCTAATTGAGGCAAATGTTTAGAAAGTTCGTTTCGATGATTAATATCTCCATTTACAAAACCAATAAACTTGAACCCGACAGATTCCTTTTCCGATTCAAGTTCTTTAAATAGCTTATAAGCCTTATCATTACTACCAACAATAAGAGTATTAAATCCTATAATTCTTTTCTTTATTTTTTGTTTAGTAGAGGTTGTTATAATCAATCGAGGAATGGCGGTAATAAAAAAATGTAGAGTAGCGAGGGTTAAGAATGATGCATAATAATTCGTGTAATCTGCAACTTCATCATCCAAAATCAATACGAAAAATAATACTAGTACACCAATAAAGGTAAGTGAGGCTGTTTGAACAAATTCCTTTAATCTCGACTTCTTATATATATTTCTATACGTACCAGAAATTGAATAAATAATTAACCAGTAGATAGGAATTACAAGTAAACCCAAATAAAAATTTTTATCAAAATCTACTGGAACATGATATCCAAATTTCAGAGGTTCAACATAGATTTTTCTATAGGCAAAAAAGCACACCCACACCACTATAGCTGAAATATAGTCGGTTAATATATATTTGAATGTTTGCTTTACCTTGTTCACTTGTATAGTATTCTTACATTATCTAATAACACTTTAGAAGTTGTTCTACCACTATCATGGTTAGCTTTAAAATAAAATTTATATTTTGAATTACTAAAAGCAGATAATTCGTTGGAAACATTTAAATATACTTTTTTCCAAGCATCATTTGTAGGTACTAAAGTAATAAAACTCAAATCGGTAACATCCGAAGTATTATTATCGATTGCATAAATTCCAATTTTCAAGTACACATCAGTTCTGTAATTTAACTCTATATAAGTTGGTCGCAAGTTATTAGGTAGCGAATATGCTTTAACTGTTTCGAACTCCATGTAATCTTTAGAAGAATTCATCTCCATTAACATAGAATAATTACCATCAAAAACTAAATTAGGATCGCTCGTTCTTAAAATGGTATCCACATCTGAATTTGTGGTGTATTTAAATATGGTTCCTATTCCTTCGAATGTTTCTGGGAACTGACCAGAACCTTCTGTAGGATAATGAACTGTTGTGGGGTCGTATGAAACTTTTGGTTTTATAGTGTCTGTTTCACCCAACACTGTATTAATAGAAATTGGAAAACTATTAAAGAAAGGATAAATTCTTCGTTCAGAATTTTGACCATTCATTAATACACCCGCAGAAACTCGAACAGTATGAGAACCAGCGCCAGCAAGTACTGGAAATGTTGTTGGTAACTCATAAGTACCCACAAAAATACCATCCACATAAACCCATGCATCAACAATTCTCTGTGTTCCTGCTTTCGCCGGACCAACTGGTGATTTTGTAGAGTCTATAAAACTAATTGAATCTATTCGTAAATAGAATGGAATATCTTCGCTAGGATTTATAATTTCGCAGGATGAAATTGTAAAGGCTAAAAGTAAAATTGAAAATATATATTTAGTGGATTGTAGAAATAGCTTCATGTAAATTTTTAAACTTGGCCGAAAATAATGATTTCCATTGAAATCTCTTACATAAACGAAAAAAGCAATAAAGTAGTATAAAATGCAAATGTTTCCAGATAGCTATAAACACAAGGGAGAGCGTAAACTTTTAATTGAGCATTTACGCAAAAGAGGCATTACAGATGAGCGAGTACTGGAAGTTATGGGCAACATTCCTAGGCATTTTTATTTTCATAAAGATTTTTGGGACCATGCCTACGAGGATAAGGCCTTTCAAATTGGCGCAGGGCAAACAATATCTCATCCACATACGGTGGCCTATCAAACCCAATTATTAGAGATTAAGCCCAAAGATAAGGTACTCGAAATTGGTACAGGATCTGGTTATCAAACATCTATATTACTAGACTTAGGAGCCGATGTGTATACGATTGAGCGACAAAAAGAGCTTTTCGATAAAACTAAAAAGCTTTTAAGTGCCCTTTCCTATAAACCCAAGTACTTTTATGGCGATGGTTCCAAAGGGATTCCAGCTTTTGCGCCCTTCGATAAAATTATATGTACGGCTGGCTCCCCTAGCATCCCTAACACACTTTTATCACAATTAAGTATAGGAGGTAGCATGGTTATTCCTGTGGGTGATGAAAATCAACAAAAAATGAATTTAGTGAAGCGAATTACCACTACAGAATTTCACACAGAGGTGTTAGACTCCTTTCGTTTTGTACCAATGATTGGTGAGCAAGCTTGGTAATACTTTCGGTCTATAAAGCTCTTTTAAAGTACTTTAAAGCGCATTTTCGCATTTAACATATGTTAGTAAGTTATAAACATATGTTAATAAATACAAAGCCTATAAGCATCGTACTCAGATGCAACAACCTGAAAATTCTTTAGATTTGGATTACAATTATTAATTTACATTAAACTTAAAACAAAAAAAGTATGAAAAAATTAATGTTAATCGCAGTATTTGCGGGAGTTGCAACTTTTGCATCTGCACAATTCAAACCAGAAGCTGGACAAAAGACGTTAGAAGTAAACTTCACACCACTAGGTGGAGCGCCTATCAGCATCAACGGTATTAAATTAAGAATGTTCAACGATGCTACTACAGCATACAGATTGGGCATTAACCTAAATTATGCTAGCTCAAAAACCAGAACAGGTGCAACTGCAGATGGTAGTAAAGAATTATATGACAAATCATCTGTAATGGGAATTAGTTTACAACCAGGTATTGAGAAACACATGGGTGGAACTACTAGATTATCTCCATACATGGGTGCTATATTAGATTTAGGATTCCAGTCATCTAAAGACGTAACTGAGTCGGAAAGCGGAACAACAGCTAACCAAGTAGACGAGCTTACAGTAAAAGGTACTAATGGCTTTTTCCGTGTAGGAGTAAATGCTGTTGCAGGTGCTGACTATTATATGACAAATAAAGTGTATATTGGTGTGGAAGTTGGTTACGGTTTGCAAATGGTTAACATGGCAACTATTACTACAGAATCATCAGTATCTGGTGCTCCAACTGTTAAAGACCAAAAACCAGGTTCAACTTTTAACTTTGGACCAAACTTCAACGGTTCATTCCGTTTAGGTTACGCATTCTAAAAACAAATAAAAAAATATGAAAGCAAATAAAGGCTTTATGCAAGTGCTCCTAGTTGGGGCATTTGCGTTTTTAACGTTTTCGCTTTCTTCTTGTTCTAAACAAGAATATGATGGTGCTGGAGTAACAATCTCTCAAGACAGCCAACAAAAAATTGTTAGACAAATAAGAAGCCTTAAATATAATTTAAGGTCGCCAAACGGTAAAGTAGTTATTACTAGCAACGATGGAAGTGGATCTGTAAATTTCAAATCGGGAGCTACAACAACTAATTTTGCTGGAGACCCAGGTTCAGCCAATTATGCTGGGGACCCAGGTTCTACGAATTATGCTGAAGACCCAGGTTCTACTAACTATTCGAGTGGTTCTGGTGGAAACTCTTTCGACCTTAGTGGCTCTTTAGTTGCCGGTGGTGGAAGTGTTTCTGTAGGTGGTAAAAACATTGCCTTAGATTATGTTTTTTGTTCGGAATCTGATTTAGGTATTTTTGATTTAGATGATTTTGATGGACAAGATGTTAAAATTTTAATTGGTATTGCTGGTGATTTCAATGATCCAGAAAATGCAAAGTTAAACTACATGGTATTTATGGTAATGGTTGGCGATGGTTCAGCTGGTAGCTATAAACTCGATTTAGATTTATTAGGAATGGAAGAACCAACTGGTAAATTTGGAATTATTGAAATTTTAGATTTTTCTAAACTTAAACAAGATGGCTCTTTAGAAAATATAGATGATGCAACACTATATATTTCAACTAAAGGATTTCTTTCTGCTTCAAGTGGTGCATATGTTTACAGTGGTGCAGACATGGCTGAGATTAAATTCTCACAAGATGGTGATTTCACATTTGGTAAAATTGTTAAAGGCTCAGGAAATCTTCTTTGTCAATAAAATTTTTATCAATATAAAATTAAGCCCTTCCCTACATACGGAAGGGCTTTTTTATTTGTACATTTGTACCCCATGTCGGAAAATACTACCATAAAGAATAAGAAAGCCTATTTCGAATATCATATTTTAGATAAATATGTTGCTGGGATAGAATTGCTTGGTACCGAGATAAAATCAATACGTGCTGGCAAGGCTAATCTTACAGATGGCTTCTGTACTTTTGTAGGAAACGATTTATTCGCATTTAATATTCATATTTCCGAATACAGTATGGGTTCCTTCTACAATCACGAACCTAAACGAAATAGAAGGTTGCTGTTAACAAAAAAAGAATTACACAAGCTTCAGATTAAAGCACAAGACAAAGGAATGACCATTATTCCACTTCAAATATTCTTCAACGAAAGAGGTTTTGCAAAAATGGAAATAGCACTTGCTCAGGGTAAAAAACTCCACGACAAACGCGATACCATGAAAGAAAGAGATGCGAAGATTGAGATTTCTCGCTATAACAAATAATTAGCCAATTAGCCAATTAGCTAATGTGCCAATAATAATGAGCACACGAGCACATGAGCACACTAACGTGCGATCATTACTGGAATCTTCACCTTATGCCTTAAGGAATCGAGTGTGGATCCTTTCCACAAATCTTTAAACCCTTTATGTCCGTGGGCTGCCATTACAATTAATTCTGAATTTTCTTTTATAGAAACATCTGCAATTGCTTTAGACGGATTGCCATAGGCAATAATAGATTTACAGGTATACTTATTCTTTATTAACTCTATCACGTAATTTTTCAATTCAGCTTCGTCACTACGTGTTTCTATATCATCGGAGTTTTTACCA
Organism: Rhizobium sp. Q54; assembly: GCA_943360385.1. Lineage (GTDB taxonomy): Bacteria > Bacteroidota > Bacteroidia > Sphingobacteriales > Sphingobacteriaceae > CAJBVG01. Next base: position 10,501 of record CALRIM020000076.1, read on the forward strand.
GAATACCTAGCCGCCACCGTTTCAACCACATGCACTAATGTATATTCTGCATCCCTTCCTCCAATTTGCAATGCTTGATTAATGGCAATAGAATCAAACGAACTAAAATCTATTGGAATTAATATACGACTCGCCTTTTCAGGTAAATTAATTTCAAATGATCTAAATCCTGCGTGTGGTAAAATTAATGGTCGAATTACATTGCTTAACCAAGGTTTGGTAATTATAAAAATTAAAAGAAACAAGAAAAATCCAATTAAGGGAAGGACCAAAAAATAAATGTACCAAGCGCCATGTGTATTTTCTATCCATGATGAAATCTCTTCATACACCAATTTTATATTAAGCCCAATAATAATGATGGCCGAAACCCATGCTAAAATTTTCACCCAATTTCTTATTACAAATGCTTTCATCTCTTTCGCATCTGAGGTAAAATGAATAAGTGGAATTATTGCAAAACCAAGTTGTAAACTAAGCACTACCTGACTTAGAATTAATAGACTTCCTAGTTTATCTTCACCAAAATAAATGATGGTAATAAATGCTGGTGTTACTGCAATTAATCTGGTAATGAGTCTTCTTAACCAAGGTCGAATTCTTAAATTTAAATATCCTTCCATAACCACCTGACCCGCTAGAGTACCTGTAATTGTTGAACTCTGACCCGCACAGATAAGTGCTATTGCAAATAAAGTTGGTGCTAAAGAACCAAAAATATTGTGTAATAATCGATGTGCATCTTGTATTTCTGCCACCTCAAACAATCCATTTTTAAAAAATGCCGTTGCAGCAAGAATTAATATGGCTGCGTTTACAAAAAATGCGAGATTTAAGGCAATGGTAGAATCTATGAAATTATATTTCAACGCATCTTTAATTCCGGATTCTGATTTTACAATTGTTCTCGTTTGAACTAAAGAAGAATGTAAATATAAATTGTGAGGCATTACCGTTGCTCCAATAATTCCGATAGCAATATACAATGCACTTCCATCTAAATTAGAAGGAACAAACCCAGCCATTACTTCCGATAATACCGGTTGGGCAATAATTAATTCTGTTAAAAAGGAAACACCAATTATGAATATTAAAGAGATAATAAACCTTTCTAAAATTTTAATTCCCCTATTCATTAAAAATAATAACAACAAGGTATCTAAAACGGTAATACTAATTCCAATTAATAAAGGAAGTCCAAATAGTAATTGCAAGCCAATGGCCATACCAATTATTTCTGCTAAATCGCATGCTGCAATTGCTAGTTCTGCTAATATGTATAATGGAATATTTACCCATGATGGATATATTTTGCGAGATGCTTGCGCCAAATCTAATCCTCTTACAATACCTAACCTCGCACTTAAACTCTGAAGTAATAAGGCCATTAAGTTCGACATTAATAATACCCATACCAGTTTGTAACCATACATACTTCCCCCTGCTATATCGGTTGCCCAATTTCCTGGGTCCATATAGCCAACACTAACTAAATAAGCAGGACCAACAAAGGCGAAAAATTTCCTCCACTTGTTTTTCCCCTCTGGGATTTTTACACTACTATGTACTTCGCTTAATGATTCTTCTTGCATATTATTTTTTAAAAACTAATAAGTTTTTGGCAACTTCTTTACTGATAAAAACTGGTTCATTATTTTCTACAGAAATCCAAAATGAATTATCATACTCATTTTTATCTTCTACTTTCACAGATACTCCTAATCCTATCGATAATTTCTCAAGATGCTTTAAAAATAATGCACTGTGTTCACTTACCCCAGCAACATTCCCTTTAAAACCTTTAGGCATATCATATAAAACATTCATTTTCCTGTTTTTAAATATACCCTCTTTAGTAGGTATAGGATCGCCATGAGGATCGTACTCTGGGAATCCTAAAAATTCATTCAAGCGATCAATTAATTCTTCCGATTCTATATGTTCCAGTTCTTCGGCAATATCATGTACCTCGTCCCACTTAAAGTGAAGTTTTTCGACTAAAAAAGATTCCCATAAACGATGCTTGCGAACAATTTCTATTGCGATTTTATTTCCTGTTGCAGTTAAACTAACTCCTTGATATTTTTTATAATTTATCAGTTTTTTTTCAGCCAATTTCCTCAGCATATCGGTAACGGATGCCGCTCTTGTGTTCACTGCTTCTGCAATTTCATTGGTGCTAACCTCCCCCTCCAATTTCTCTTGAAGTTTATATATAGCTTTAAGGTAGTTTTCTTCTGTAAATGAATTCTTCAACTCTAATATATTTTTTAGACTCGCCTAAATTACAACAATTCGGGAACATATTTAAGCGAATTTTAATCTTAGCATCAAAATTATATATCTATAATTGTATGAATTAGCTCTTATAATTCTAAAATTCCCCAGATTATGATCGGATTAGACAAAACAGATTTTAAAATTTTAAAAATCCTACAAGAAAACGGTAGAATTACAAATATTCAGCTTTCTATGGATATTGGATTATCGCCTGCCCCAACCTTAGAAAGGGTCCGAAAATTGGAAGTTAATGGCTTTCTTACCAGTTACCATGCAATGGTAAATGAAGAAAAACTAGGATTGAAGATTAAAACATTTGTCCAAGTTTCCATTAATTATTCAAAGGCAGATGCAATAAAAAATTTCGCAAAGCAAATTCAAGGCATACAAGAAATTGTAGAATGTTACCATGTTTCGGGGCCCTCCGATTTTTTATTAAAAATAATTGTGGCAGATATTCCTGCCTATGAGAAATTAATGTTGGAAAAAATCAGTAAAATTCAAGAGATTTCACATTTACAATCCTTAATGATACTATCAACCACTAAGAATTCGCATTCCGTTCCATTAGAATATTAATTAAGTTAATTGCCATTCTATTGGTGTTTTACCTTGTTTTGTTAAGTATAAATTAGTTTTTGAGAAATGTTTACATTTATAAAAACCATTATAGGCAGATAGTGGCGATGGATGTGCGGCCGTTAATATCAAGTGTTTTTCTGCATCAATTAATACACTTTTACTTTTCGCATAATTCCCCCACAATAAAAAAACTATTCCTGTTTTTTTACTACTAATCATTTTAATAACCTCATCTGTAAATCTCTCCCATCCTTTATTTTGATGAGAGCCTGGCTTACCTTCTTCAACTGTTAACACAGCATTTAGCAGTAGTACACCTTGTTCTGCCCAGGTAGATAAATCGCCATGATTTGGAATAGGAATACCTATGTCATCATTTAATTCCTTGTAAATATTTTTAAGTGATGGGGGGATTTTAATATCCTTATTTACAGAAAAAGCTAACCCGTTTGCTTGACCAGCCCCGTGATAAGGATCTTGCCCAAGAATTACAACCTTAATTTTTTCAAAAGGACATTTTTCAAAAGCATTAAAAACCTTTGATTGCTCTGGAAATATGTTTTTTCCTAGCTTAATCTCATTCCTAATAAATTCTTCTAACTCTAAATAATAACCTTTTTGAAGTTCGGAGGCTATAAAATCTAACATCTTCAACTTAATTTAGTTAAAATTAAATAATGGCTAAAATAACGTAAATAAATTTCATATTTATTTGATTTAGATTATCTTCGCAAGACAAATCAACCTTATTATTAAACAATTATGAAAAAAATACTTTTACAAACACTAATCGTAGTTGGAATTGCTACTTCATTTGTTGCATGTTCTAAAGATGAAGAAACCAAAGTACCTGTACCAACTTTAGTAACAAAATGGGAAGGAGTAGAAGACATTGAGAGAACTTTCTTAAACAATGATTTACAATTAGATGATACTACAAAGTATGATGCTGGAGAAGTGCAAGTAGAATTTACAGCTGATGGAAAAGTATACACCAATTTTATGGGTATTCCATTTGACACTACTTTTTACAAAATAGATTCTTTAGGTGGAATGAGAATTGTTAAAATTAATACTCCAAATCGTAATGATACTAGCTACTATAACAAAGTGGTATACACATTAGATTCATTAATTTTATCGAACACAAAAACTCAAGTGAGTGGTTCTATTACCATCAAATCTGTAAATATTTCGAAATTCAAAAAAATATAATTTTTAATACTATTGAAAAAAAAATCCCGATGAGTACTCATCGGGATTTTTTTTGTTTTATACATTTATTATTCGAACCATTTCATTACCTCTTCTTTAGTAGGAATAGGCATTTCT
>CALRIM020000077.1:0-14676 GCA_943360385.1 Rhizobium sp. Q54
ATTTACAAGCAGAAAGGCTTATAATTCCTATAAATGCTATTAAAACTGTCATTAAAACTGATTTCGACTTCATACTGGTATAAATTTAATACAATTTAGGCATTCTTACGAGATTTCCATAATAAGCTTAATAATATCAGGGCTAAGATAGTACCAAGCGAATTTGCCATAAAATCCAACCACTCTGCAGAGCGATAAGTAAAAATGAATAATTGACTAAGTTCCATTAACCCTCCCCAAGCCAAACAAAAAAGAAAAGAAAATAGAAAATAGTTAGTATAAAGGCTTGAAAAATAATGCTGTTTCCTAAATCCCCACGACATAGCAATCATAAGATTGAAATAGAAAACAGCATGAATAAATTTGTCCGCTCCTTTAAAATTAAGAAACGAAATAGTTGGAATACCATCACTTGGGGCATTACTTAAATAACTAATTAAGCAAAGCCAAATGAACCAATATATATTATATCTCCAAAATTTATTAAGCACCTACTAATGCTTGGTAATCGCTAGCTGACAATAAATTATCTATATCCGAAGCATTGCTAACGTTTACTTTAACCATCCAACCTTTTCCGTAAGGGTCTGAATTAACTAGCTCTGGATTAGAATCCAATTCACTATTCATTTCAACCACTTCACCTGCAATTGGCATGTATAAATCCGAAACCGTTTTCACTGCTTCTACAGTACCGAAAACTTCTTCAAATGCAACATCTTTACCAATAGTATTGATATCCACATAAACGATATCACCTAATTCGCGTTGCGCGAAATCTGTAATGCCTATGTAAGCAACATTACCTTCTAAACGAACCCATTCATGGTCCTTAGTGTACTTTAATTCTGCTGGAAAATTCATCGTTTTAAAATTAATTCCCCAAAGTTAAATTTTTCTGTGAATAATTAAGCACCAATATTAATTCTTAAGCTGAAGCCTAAACTAGTAATCGCGGTAGGGAATGTGGTAGAAATATCGGGTTTAGTTACAAGTCTATCATAGAATAACCGAATTTGGAATCTTTGGTTCAATACGTACTCCGCTGATGGCTTGATACTGATTACTTTCGATCCACTAATTACATCAGAAAATCCCTGATCCATTCTATGAATTGCCCCTCTATTACGTCGGATATTGAAATCCATCCTTAAGTTTAAATCATTTTTCAACACCTTTTGGCCATTCCCAATATTAAAAGGTAATTGCAAATTATTAGTTGTGTATCCTAAGCCAACATTGTATTCAAATGTATTTAATTGTTCTACCCTTGTGTTCGCAAAACTCAATCCTAAATTTCTACTTTGCTTATATTCTAACACAATGTTCAATTTATTTTTCATCGTCATGTCGAATCCAATTAAAGGAGCAAATGTTTCAGAAATTGTAACTTGTTGAATTTCATATGTTGGTACATAATTTCCATTTGCTACATATGTTAATGCTTTTGTAGTTGGTCTGTTAAAACTGTTAACATTATAAGTAGATGTATAGGCATGGTTAACTACAAAGCTCGAAAAGTATTCGTTAATCCAATCGAATTTCATAAATCCGGTATAACTCATTCTCCAGTTTGGTAATGGAATTTTGGGGAATGGATTTAAACTTACTCCATTAGTTGATTTACCAGAATATGCAGCAATAAATGCAGGTATCAATACCTGTTGAGAATACCTACTGTAACCAGAATAAAAACCACCCGTATCTATTGTAGTTATTCCTTTTTCTTCTGCCAATCGTTGCGAAATTCTAAATCTGTTTCCTTCGAATGTATCGAAAAATTTAGAACTTCCATTTGTTGTTAATCTTTCAAAGGCTGAGTTAACAGTAACAATTGTCATACTAAATGTACCTGTTTCTGTTTCCCCAAACGATCTGAATTTGCCATAGGTAGAACTATTAATATCATTATCATACCTGAAGAATTCTTGGTAACTATATGAAATAGAACGTTGCATATTTAAATCCAAACGCATTTCTGGTATTGGCTCTAAATTCGCCCTAATATTTATTTCTTTTCTGTTTGTTCGAGCGTATCGATTCGAAATAGAATCATAAGTAGTAATCCAGTTGTTTTCTGCCGCTTTATATCTTATATCTTTTTGACTTCCAAAAATAAATCCAACTCCTGGAGCATTCGACTTACCAAAATCCATCCCTAATAAATCCGTGCCGGGAATATATCCAGGTAAGAACTGTCCGTTTGTTTCCCTATAACTAAAATTAACAGTACGCAACATTATAAGGGTGCGAGCAAGTATTTTCTTTAAGTCTGTTTTACTCTGTGCTTTTAAAATACTATCCTGAACCTCTTGTTCCTTGTTCTTATTAACTTTTAATTTATCTAAGGGATTATTTTTAGCAGACCCTCTTTGTCTTTGTGGAGTAATTAATGTTTTCAAATACTTCGATTTACCATAAAGCTGCGTCATGTTAAAAGATGGATTTAACTGAAGCGATTGAGAATTCGATATTGTATTTTCGAATTTAGGAGTTGACAACGCCGATGCTTTCCAATCATATCTTGCGGTATAAGTCGCTGTCATTTGTGTCCAATCTAAATATGGTAATTTATTAATTGGAACTTGGTAAGTTAAGTTTGTATTCTGTGAATAATCGGTAGTTCTTCCTAATGTTTTTATGTTTGATAATAATGAATCTTTTTCTTGTCTTGTATCTATTTTTCCATAAGGTTCATCTACCACCGACAAATTATTTGCTGAAAAATCTAATTTCAGTGCCTTTGTAATATCATATCGCATTCCATAAGTTCTTGTAATTCGGAAGTTCTTATTGTATGTTTCTGGAATTGGCAAAGTACCTGTATTAATATTTCTAACTTTTGTTTCTCCATACGTTCTATCTACATCCATTCTAAAATCTACAGAACTTGGAACATAGTTAAAATTGAAGTCTTTTATTAATTTTAAATTTTTATTCTTAATGTATTTATCCAATGGCTGAACTGCCTTTGGTTGTGTAGCGAAATTATATGCCAAAGCTGCCCTATAATTTTTCAATATATTATATTCTGTACTATAGTTACGTTTAAATTGATCTGAGTAAGAATAGGTAACACTGAAGTTTTCTATATCATACAAATGAGGTTTACTCTTAGTATCAATCCTCTCTTTTTTAACATTTGTAAAACTTATACTTTTTCTACGAGTATAATCTTCTGTGATTTTTTTAATGGAATCTTTTTCTGCAGCGGATAATTCAGACAATACATTTGATAACAATATATCAGGATTGTTTGGTGCATACTGAGGGGTACTAATTGCTTGCGAATAGGACACATACATTGGAATTCTTATTCCAGATTTTTCTGGGAAGAACTTTCCTAACTCTAAGTTCGATGCTACATCATATTGTTTATCATCCGTTCTATTTCGCTCAGACACTTTCTTATCTATAGAACCAAATCCAAAAGTACTTTTGCTTCCAGATACGGTAACTGTACCCAAATCTGCCAATTGCGCGCTCACTCTACCCGTTGCAGCCCAACCACCTGCTTCATCAAATTCTGTTAACAATAATTCGTTAAACCAAACTTGCACACACTTAGGATCGTTTGGAGTAGCACTTCTATTTCTAATACCAACTACAATAGATCGCACGTTCCCCAAATCTGGATTACCCTTTATCCAAACAGAATTTTTACCATCGCCGTAAAAATATTCCGACGTAACTGGCTCTTTGGAATTGTTTCTTTTTTGTTTCGCTAATTGAAGTACCGACAGTGGTAACGACAATTTATTATACTCCGGCCAAATTCCATCTGCTGTCTTCTCATTAGGAGCTGTAATGCTTAACGGAATTTCATACTCATAATAGTTATCTGTATAGTCAATCCCAAACCTAACAAAGGCTGTCATTTCATCCTTATCTATATTTTCGCCTTCGGCGTGAATAAACATCTCCACTTTTTTATACGACCTAAAATCGAAACCAGAAATTTTATACGCTTTTACTTCATCATTCTTTTTAAAATTACAAGCGTTAAGTAATAATGATTGCTCATTTACTCTTGTTGTTCCACGTACATCTTGCAAATTTCTTTCTTGAACAATACCAGGAGGCAACACATATGGAATTGGTGTTCTACTTCCATTTTCCTCAATATTAATAGTAGACAAATCAAATATCGCATCCGATTTTGCTTCGGTTCCTTCACCAGATACAACCGTTGGATTTAATCTTCTCCACTCACCTCTTACTAATTGTAATCTTGCAAAACGTAAGGTAACTGTATCACTAAAGTTTGTTAAGAATGCACGTATAAATCTAATTGCACGGAAATCCTGAATATCGCCCACTCTTCTCTCATACTTAGATAATGGAACCCTAAATTGATACCATGTTACATTTTCTGTTTTTCCGTTTGCTAATTTTACAGCAGCAACTACTTTATCTGTAATAAATGAATTTTGATCTGGGTTTTGTAAATCACCGGGGCTCAATCTAATTCTATATTGAAAATATTCATCACGATCACTTTGAGAATTATCTCTGTTAATATCTTCTGTATCTGGAGTTGGTGTTGAAGCCGTATTACTTAATCCCGTTTTATCTATAGACTGTTGCTCGGTGGGTGAATTCCCTTCGAGTCCATTATACTTTTTATATCGATCTAATACAGATGCTTTCGCATTATCATATTCATTGCCTCTGTAATAATTATAATCATCTCCAGATGGATCGGCTATTGCCTGTTGATATGCAATTGAATTAACTCCAAAAGCAGATTCTAATAAATCTAAATAATTTGCTTTGAAAAATGTTTGCTCTTGTGCATCATTCAATCCATCTAATCCAATATCCTGATTCGGGCGTGAACTATTATCATTATCAAATGCATTATTTAAAGGTGGTACAGTACCAACTCTTCCCCAAATAGTACTATCATATCGCGCTGTATTTCCATCCTTAGGCAATGCATTTTCTATAGACTCTTTACCATCCTTTAATATATCTTCAGAAATACTTCCCAAATTAATATACAAATCACCACCAGAAGAACCTGGTTTATTAATAAATGGATCTAACACCCAGAATTCAATAAACTCAACATTTAATGCTTCAAAATCGTTCGTCTCTAAACGTCGCATTATACCACCCCAAGAACTTGTAGGATCCTTAAACGTACCATCAGCATTTAATCTACTAACACTAAAATTATACGGGCCTCTTTCTTTAGGATAATAAGTAAGGTCCAAAGTAGATAACACATTTGGTTGTCCAGTAGGAATTTGTTTGTTAGGGAAAACTTCTTGCTCTGTTACTTCACGAATATAATGACTAGATAATTGTGTTTTATCTGTACGTATATGAGATGGAGTTCTATTGTCTGTTTTACTATAGAATAAATTATCTATTTGATAAAATGCTAAACGCGCTCTATTGAATCCTCCAGAAAGATCATTATACAAACTTGCTTCTGGAAACATTGCTGGTGTACTAGATAAATACCAAGAAGTAGAACTTTTTAAATCGATTGAAGATCTACTACCTTCAAAATCGTCTATATAAGATATTCCACTTTTATTAGAAGTAGTATTTAATAATCTCGAATGCCCAGGATCTAATTTTGCATATTCACCCGACACAGTAATACTAGAAACTGCTTTCGTTTGTATAAATGGAAGCTTATCCACCAGAGTAGTTAAGAATCGAGAATCATCGCGATAATTAAAATCTACACCGTACATATTATTGGCTATTGGTTCATCCCCAATATTTACTTTTTGAGTAAGAGGCCTTTCGGATAAACGTAAAAATGTACCTCCCAAGTTTAATTGATCATTGAGTTTGTAATCCAATCGCGTTCCAAGGAATGTTCTGGATTGCACTCCAAATAAAGTTGAACTTTCTAAATCAACTGTTATTGGTGCTCCATTACTTAACAAACCTGCATTCGTAATTTTTACCCTACCAATATTATAATCAACTGTATAATCTTGTCCTTCGGTTAATACCTGAGTTCCCGATTTTACAACCACTGAACCAGGAGGGATATTAATTGCATTTAAAGAAAACTCCGAATTACTTGTTGATTGAAAATTACCTTGAATGGTAAACTTATTTTTTCGTGGAATTTGTTGCGCCTTAAATTTTGTAGAATCGTACAATTCCGTAAAGGCTATATTATTAGCTGTAACAGTATCTCCATCAACTGCTAATAAATTATATAAATACGACCCGAATGGTTCTACTTTCGTAAAAATAATTCTTCCATTTGCTGGGTTAATGGTAATGTTTGGAATAAAATCGAATACCCCATCTGATGTTGGTGTTTGTTTTACATCCAATTTATCCAGACCCATTAATCGAATCAATGGAATATTTTTAACTGAAACAGGTCCACTAGATAAGTAGTTTACATTGTTGGCCGTTTTCTCATCTAAATACATTACATCTAAACGAAATTCCTCAGAGTTTACTTGAAATGCATTTAATGAATAAATATTTTTCATCATTAAATCCCAAGTAGGTAAACTTGTTTTTAAAGAAACGTTCTTTAATAATTTTGTGTACAATACCGTTGGAGGATTGGACTCAGGGCGTTCGTTCGAAAATTCACCGACAGTATATTCTACACCGTTTACTGTGTAACGATAAGATACCGCTAGTACCTCGTCTGAATTTAACGCTGAATTTAAAGTAATATAACCTAACTGAGGATGAAATGTAAACTCTCTATCCAATAATTTTCTTGCCCTAATTTTTGCATAGTTATCGGGGCCACCATAATTTGCGAAATAACTATTTAAACTATTATCTCCAACATTTCTTGTACCAGCTGGAATTATGTCTAATAAATTATTAGATGGATTAACGGTGTCTGTTTTAACAGAGTTTGGGTAAGGGTTTGTATTTAAAATGATGTTGGGATTATTTGAATATATTCTTCTATTTTCACCTAAATCTATTAAGGCCAATATATCTCGAGTATTTTCATCACCTACTCTATTTTTAGATGTTACCCAAACTTCCACTTTAGAAATCAACACATTCGATTTTACAATTGGAGGTTCGTCTAAAGATCTATCGTACTGTTCTCTAAAATATTGTGCTAAAAAATAATGCTTATTAGATTCGTAATTATCTGCTAAAAATTTGAATTCTGTTTTCTGAGCACCATTGGTAATCTTAATTTGCTTCTTCTCACTTTTTTGTTGAGAGAACACAGAAGTAACCATTAACTTTCCAAACTGCAATTGAGTTTTTACACCAAACAAACTCTGAGAACCACTTATTAAACTTGAATTTAATGGTAAGGATACATTCCCAAGCTCTATTTTCTTTATAATCTCATCTTCATAACCTGTATACTCAAGTTTCATTTGGTTCTCGAAATCAAATGTCGCTTCTGTATTATAATTAACAGTTGTTTTTAATTTATCACCTATGTTACCTGTTACATTTAATTGAATTTTCTGATCAAAATCAAATTGTTGTGTTTTACGTTGACGTTCATTCAACAAAGGGTTATCATTCCTATTAAATTTCCCAGAGAAAATTAATTCTGCAGTTCCTTGTGGACGAATATCCACTTTACTTCCTCCAAAAATTCTATCGAACACTTGGTTGTTCACATAGATTTTCGGAACCATTCCGTTCGGAGAGATTAAAGATGATTCAGAAGAGCGCTGTTTCCAATAATCGAATTTAGTTTTTTTCGATTCGTATTTTTGATATTCTTCAAAACTCATGTACACTGGCGACTTATAAAATTTACCACCGATGGTTTCAATAATGGTGTACATTTTTGTATCAGGATCGTATATTACTTTTCGTTCTAGATTTGGAGGGTCTTGTAAATCTATTTTCTTTTTAGGACCTTGATCTGTTGCAGTACCCTGAAATTTTGTGCCCGAATCGGGCAAGAGAGTATCAATCAAGACGATGTTATCGATATTTACATCCGCACTCCACACCATAGATGCAGCAGTGAAGAGTGAAATAACAATCACAAACAACCTGAAAACTGGCTTCTTACCTTTAGTCCTTATTTTCAAACTACCAAAATTAATTCTTCAATTATAAATTCTTAAGTGCTGATTTTATCAGATGCTCCACGCTTAAAGCGTTGCCTTCCAACCTGATGATTTGATCTAATGCTTTTTCAGCACTAGTCTTCGCAAAACCTAACATAATTAGTGCTGATAACGCTTCTTCTTTGGCTGTATTGTTTAATGGAGCTGATAAAAGTGTTCCCGAACCTTCTTTCTTCAACTTGTCTTGCAATTCTAGAATTAGGCGTTGAGCAGACTTCGGGCCAATTCCTTTTATTCGTTGAACCAACGCAACATCACCCCTAACAATAGCCTCTTGTATCTCTTGAGGAGAAATCGAAGAAAGCATCATTCTGGCTGTATTGGGTCCTATTCCTGAAACAGAAATTAGGTGGGTGAATAACCTTCGCTCAGATTCATCAAAAAATCCGAATAATACATGTGCATCCTCTCTAATAGTAAGGTGTGTATATATTAAAATAGATTCTTCTTCTAAAATTTGAGCATATGTATGTAGAGATATATTGATAAAATACCCTACTCCAGCAGCTTCAACAACAATATGAGTTGGTGTTTTTTGCACCAACTTTCCTTTAATATGATGGATCATTATTTACGCAAATCGTTAATTTTTTCTCTTATGGTTCTTTTCGTTTTAGGATTTGCACTACTAGTAGCGTTCTCCTCTTCTTTAGATTGTGCGTCTACCACAGCAATTGTAATCATATTTACAATTTCTCTAACCGACGATCCTAATTGCAAAATATGTACGGGTTTTTTCATCCCAATTAAAATTGGGCCTACTGCTTCTGCACCTCCAATTTCCTGTAGGATTTTATAAGCTGCATTTCCAGAATCTAAGTTCGGGAATATAAGAGTATTTGCAGCTTCACCATTCAAACAAGAAAACGGGTAGTTATCTTTTAACAAATCCGGATTCAATGCAAAGTTTGCTTGCATCTCTCCATCTACAATCATTTTTGGATAAATTTTATGCAGTTTTTCTACCGCTTGGCGAACCTTAACAGGGTTAGGCGTTTCCGAACTTCCAAAATTAGAGTACGAAAGCATCGCAATACGCGGTGTGATATTAAATTTCTGAACAGATTTAGCAACCACATTTGTAATTTCTACCAACTCGTCTACCGTTGGATCTATGTTAACTGTTGTGTCGGCTAAGAAAATAGGGCCTTGTTTCGTTAACATTAAATACATACCAGCTACACGATGAACTTCTTCATCCATCCCTATAATTTGTAGCGCCGGGCGAATTGTGCCTGGGTAATTTTTAGTTAATCCAGAAATAAGTGCATCCGCTTCTCCAATTTCTACCATCATTGCACCGAAGTGATTTCTATCACGCATTAACTTTTTCGCTTCGTATAAAGTAATTCCTCTTCTCTTACGTTTCTCAAATAATTCATTCGCGTACCTCGCTTGTAAATCTTCCTCTAAACGAGGATCTATCATTTTTACATCCGCTAAATCTAAGCTATGCTCTTTAATTAACGATTGAATTTTTTCTATGTTCCCTAGTAATATTGGGAATGCAATTCCTTCGTCTTTAACAATTTGGGCAGCCTTTAAAATTTTATAGTTATCTGCTTCCGCAAAAACCACTCGCTTAGGATTTCCTTTTGCTTTCACCGAAATTGCACGCATTAATTTATCGTCCAATCCTAAACGTTTTTTCAACTCTTCTCTATACCCATCCCAATCTGTTATTGGATAACGAGCAATTCCAGAATCCATTGCAGCTTTTGCTACAGCTGGTGCAACGGCAGTTATTAATCTAAAATCTAACGGTTTGGGAATAATGTAATCTTTACCAAACGTAATATTTTTTTGATTGTATGCTAAGTTTACAGCTTCTGGTACGGGCTTCTTTGCTAAATCTGCAATTGCACGAACTGCTGCTATTTTCATTTCCTCATTAATTTGAGTAGCACGTACATCTAGGGCTCCACGAAATATATAAGGGAAACCTAATACATTGTTTACCTGATTCGGGAAATCCGAACGACCCGTAGCCATAATAATATCGTTACGAGTTTTTATTGCCAAATTATAATCAATCTCTGGATCTGGATTTGCCATTGCAAATACAATCGGATTTTTTGCCATTGATCTTAACATATCTGGTGTAATAATATTTGCACCCGACAATCCAATTAAAACATCTGCATCTTTTGCAGCATCTTCTAACGTAGAAATCTTACGATCTGTTGCAAAGAATTTTTTTGTTTCATCCATATGTGCTTTCCTGTCAGAACGAATAACTCCCTCTCGATCTATCATCACAATGTTTTCCTTCTTAGCACCTACAGATAAATATAATTTAGAACAAGATATTGCTGCTGCACCTGCACCAATTACAACAATCTTTACTTTATCAATTTTCTTTTTTTGAATTTCTAATGCATTTAACAATGCTGCTGCAGAAATAATTGCAGTACCATGTTGGTCATCATGCATAATTGGAATTTTAAGTTCCGCTTTTAATCTTCTTTCAATTTCGAAACATTCTGGAGCTTTAATATCTTCTAAATTTATTCCTCCAAATGTTGGCTCCATTGCTTTCACTGTATTCACAAACTGATCAACATCTGTTACATTCAATTCAATATCGAACACATCTATATCTGCAAATATTTTAAATAATACTCCCTTTCCCTCCATCACTGGTTTCGAAGCCTCTGCTCCAATATTACCTAATCCTAATACTGCAGTTCCATTACTTATTACCGCAACTAAATTCCCCTTTGCGGTATACTTATATACATCCTCCACATTTTCATGAATCTTCATGCATGGCTCTGCAACTCCTGGAGAATAGGCTAATGATAAATCTCTTTGAGAATTGGTAGGCTTTGTTGGAACTACTTCAATTTTACCAGGTCTTCCTTGAGAATGGTATTCCAATGCATCTTGCTTACGATTATTTTTAATCATCTTTTTATTTTCTAAACTAAATCCCTAGCCCTATGGGCATAATGGAAGCCTCAAATATAACGAAACCACGTGAAAAATAGACCTTTTTTAGTTTCTGATTTTACAATAAGGGTAACTATCAATTCATTATGTCTTTATTCAAAAAACTGTTCAAAATGAAACACTTAACTATTTATGTATTATGCCTTTTTAGCGCTCCTTTGTTTGCGCAAAATAGCCTTAGAAGTAAATTAAATGAAGAAATATCTATTCAAAATAGAATTAATTCTACTTCTGATCGATTTTTAGAAGCAAAAGTGCTTCAGAAATCAGAGAAAACAATTGATTTCTTTTCTTGGAACCTAAGTACACAAGAATGGGACTTTTCTGGAAGCTCGAAATCAATTTACAACAACAACGAATTACAAGAAAACATTGAGTATGACCTAAATGGTCAAGCAATTTCGAGAATAACCTGCTCTTTAGATGCAACAAAACTAATCGCCACTACCATTAACTATTCTTATACAGATGGTAATTGGGTTCATTTAACAAAATCTGAAATTGAAAAAGATTTAATGGGAAGAACTTTAAGAGAAGAAAATTTTTACTGGAATAGCAATGAATGGATTTTAAGCAATGGTAAAAAAATCATTATAGAAAATATATCATCAGAATTAATCTATGAAACAGATTTCACTACAGATGATAATACCCATGTATACAGCCCCCTTTTTAAAAGAACAATAAGCCTTAGCAATGGCAAAGTTTCGGAAATTATTACTCAACAATTTGAATCATCTATATGGACAAATACCTCTGCGGAAGGCTATGATTATGATGCTTCTGGAAAAATAAGTTCAATGGTTTATTTATCATGGGAAGATAACCAATGGGTAAACAAAGAGCTATACACAAATTTAGATTGGCATGATTTTGCAAAAGATCAATTAAATTTTGTTGAATTAAAAATATGGGATGGAGCGAATTGGGTAAGTAATCAAAAAGCCATCTATCAATATAAACTAAATGGAGGCGTTTCATCTATATCATTCAATTCTATTAATAATGAGTGGGTATATTTTTATAGACTGAACGAAGATTATGATATTCATAACAATCCGAAAAATTTTAAAGTTGAGCAGTTTGAAAACAATAACTGGAAAACAATTTTAGAAACTTCCAATGAGTACACTTACGATTCTTCTAATAGATTAGTGGAAGTAATAGCCCAACTAAATGATGGCGTACATTGGTATAATGTAACGAAACAAGTTATCAGTTATAAAAACACAACTGGAATAGCTAGCAGAAAATTAGAATTAAATATTTCTCCAAATCCAACAACAGATTATTTTACAATTAACATGAAAGAAGTTAACTCTGGGACCTTGAACATTTACAATTTACAAGGTCAACTATTAGTATCTCAAAGAATAGAAAACACAGAAGACAAACGTATCGATATCAGTGATTTTACTGAAGGAACCTATATTGTAAACTTTATCAGTGGATACGAGGTATTAGTAACAAAAGTGGTTAAATCGAATTAACAATATCGAATTTGCGAACTAGCGAACTATCGAATTTGCGAATTAGTATTTTATTTGAAATAATATTAATGTCTTTTTTTCGAGAGTTCGTTAATTCGCAGTTTCGCTAATTCGATTTAGCTTTTTTTAGAAATCTTTAAAATCATACCAGCCTTCAATTCATCACTGGTTTTAATACCGTTTAATTCCTTTATTTTTTCAACAGTAATCCAAGCATATTTTTTTGCGATTCCATAAAGTGTGTCACCCTTTTCAACTTTATGAAACACAAATTTCTCATCAGAATTTCTTTCAGGAACTTTTTTCGCTAGCTGATTATCTTCTTTCTTAGTCACATTTTTAGCAACTAACTTTTCATCATATTTTTTAATAATTAAAGTCTGACCTGTTTTTACAACAGATTTCTTCATATTATTCCATGTACGAAGATCTTGTACACTTACTTTATTTTTTTCTGCTATAGTAGAAAGATAATCGCCTTGACGAACTTTATATTTTACGATACGTTCCACTTTCACCAACTCCATCTCGGTAGTCGCTTTTTTATTTTCAGAAGGAGCTGCTGTTGTATTATTTTCTTCAGTAGAGCTTGTATTTACTGCCTGCAACTCATCTGTAGTTGTAGTAGCAGACTCTATACTTTTAGGCTGTGTAATTTTTTTAGCTACTCTAACTTGCTCAGTAGTTTTAATACTCAATTCTTTTCCAGCCATCAAATTATTAGAACGTAGTTTGTTCCACTTTTTAATATCTGAAGTGCTTACATCATATTTAACTGCAATTAAACCTAAGTTTTCGCCGCGTTTAACTTTGTGTTTTTTTGTGACGTTTTTTGTAACATACTCATAGGTTACTTTAGGTTTCTCTATTGTTTGAGCTACTGTACCTGTTGAAGTAGAGTCTGCTTTTACAACTTTTTTGTTTTTTGCAATTGCTGTAGGAGGAATAGCTGTTGGTGCTGCTAATTGTTTTTTAATTTTTAAGCGCTGGCCTCTTTTGAGTGAATTTTTACTCAGGCTATTCCACTTTTTAATATCTTTTATTTCAACATCATATTTATTTGCAAGTTTTGCTAAGGTTTCTCCTTTTTTAACAATATGCGTTCTAAATATCGTTCTCGATTTTGCCATCGGATCGGTATTTAAAATAAACTCCTGATCTGAAGAAATCTGAGGAAATAATTTATAAAGTGAGTCTATATTTCTTGCTACTAAATCTCTTCTTGTAGCAGGTAATTTTACCATGTACGACTCTGAGTAAGCGGGAACAAAATCTTTTTTAAATATTGGGTTTAATATTTTTAGTTCCTCGCTATTTATTCCACAAACCTTTACAATGTCTTTAAACGCTACCGGTTTAGAGAAATACAATGTATCTGTCATGAAGCTAAAATTAGGATACGCAGGATACAGGTTATGCATTTCTGCACAACTCATAATATAATTTGCTGCAATGTATGCGGGAACATATCCCCTTGTTTCTTGTGGTAAAAACTGACGGATTTCCCAGAATGTTTTTTGTCCACCACCTGCTTTCTTTATAGCACGATTTACATTTCCAGGTCCACAATTATATGCTGCAATTACTAATAACCAATCTCCATATCTGCGGTACATATCAACAAAATATTTAGCAGCTGCATGTGTTGCTAATAAAGGGTCTCTACGTTCGTCAATATGAGAAGTGATTTTCAGATTGTACATTTTGGCAGTAGTAAACATAAACTGCCACATACCAGTAGCTCCAACAGGTGAAACAGCATAAGGATTAAGGGCTGATTCTACAATTGCCAAATATTTGAATTCTGCAGGAATTTTATATTCTTTAAAAACTCTTTCTATCATCGGGAAATAAAATTCCGATAATCCAAGCATGCGTTCTACTTGTTCTCTTTTACGAAAGGCATATAAATCAATATACCCTTGAACAAAAGGATTGTAATCTAGAGGAATATATTTTGTAATTGAATCCAACCTTCGTTGGTATACATCTGTAGCAAAACGAGGGGGTGTATTTAATTGAGAAAGATCAACTTCTGGAACAACAAATGTTGTATCATCATCCACTAAAACAGGTTTAATAGCTTTAATAGGACGAACTGCTGCTTCCGCGAAGTTTATTTGAAAAAGGGTAAATATGGCTATCGCAAAAACGACAATTTTGTTTTTTTTCAT
>CALRIM020000078.1:0-14566 GCA_943360385.1 Rhizobium sp. Q54
GGATAAAGTTGAAATATAGAAATAATTTTTTATTCCTTTTTATTCAAAATCGAATTAGCCATTTGTTCGATTAGTTAATTAGCTAATTATCCGCTAAATTTGCATCACAAACACTCAAAAAAATGGTAAAAGAAGTTACAGTACAAGAACTAAAACAAATGTTAGACGAAAAGAAGGATTTTCAACTAATAGATGTTAGAGAGCAATTTGAATATGATACTGCAAATATTGGAGGTGAATTAATTCCTCTTGGCAATATTATGCTAGAATCAGATAAAATTGAAAAAGATAAACAAGTAGTTATTCATTGTAGAAGCGGTGCGCGTAGTGCGGCTGCCATAATGCAATTGGAACAAACTCATGGGTTTACTAATTTATATAATTTGAAGGGTGGGATTTTGGCTTGGATTGCCGAAGTAGATCCTTCATTGTCACTTTAAAATAGTCTATGGTCTTTAGTTTTTAGTCCTTGGGTTTTTCTAAGGACTAAGGACAATGGACTAATTACCAAACTTAAAAATGGTTTACAAAAAAGTTCGACGTAATTATTTACTTAGCACTGATCGGCGTAAGCTTAATCATCAGTTTATTTGTACCCAATTACAATCTTTGTATTGGGCTAAAGATTTGTCTAATTCTGAGATAATAAAATCAATTAAAAATTCTCATGCCTATGGTTTATATCATAACAATGAGCAAATTGGTTTTGCAAAGGTACTAACCGATTATTCTCGCTTCGCATACCTCTCTGATGTATTTATTATAGAAGAATACCGAGGAAAGGGATTGGCAATATTTATGCTTAAAGGAATTATAGAAGATCCAAAGTTAAAAGGTGTGAAAAAATGGATGCTTGCAACTACTGATGCGCATGGTTTATACAAAAAGTTGGGATTCCAACCTTTAGTTAATCCCAAAGGATTTATGCAAATGAAGAAGGACTAAGTTTTTCTTAGTCCTTCCATTTTGTATTAATGTGTAATGATAATTTTCTTAATTTCTTCTTTGCTCCTGTATGAAACTTTAATTAGATACATACCTATTGGTAAATCCTGAGTTTCAATTTTATTATCCAAATTACTCATTTGCTTACTAATTATTAGCCTTCCATCCAAGCCAACTAATTGTACACTGTAACTTTCATTCTCATTAAACATTATATTTATAGAAGAGTTACATGGGTTAGGGTATAAATTAAAACAACTTTTTTTACTAATATTTATACCTATTCCGGTACCATCATATTCATACAAGCCTTTGCTAGTACTTGCTAATATGTTACTTCCCAGAACTAAAGATTTTATTTGTGTTCCAATTGTTAACCCATTATTAAAGGCTACCCAATTATTGCCACCATCTGTAGATTTTATGATGGTAATAGAATTCTGTTGTAATGAGTCAAATCCTAAACAATAAATGTCATTGCCTCGATAATAGAAACTCTCTATAAAATTATCTGTATAAAATTTAAATGAACCGTATTTTATTGTTTTGTGAAAAACTAAACTGTCGTTTCTTACTTTGAATAAACTATCTGGTTTATTATAGGCATTTTTCAATATATAAAATTCGTTATTGTAGATGCTAGTATTTTCATACCAAAGTTCACCTAGTGTATGAGTTACATTTGTCCAAACAGTAGCATTATTAGATACATTGTAAATCTTAGTTACTTTTTTGTTCATATCATAGTAACTATTTACAACTACAATATTTCCATTTGGTGATTTGTACGCATTGAAATAAGTAGCATTTGAAGGAACAGAAGCACTTACGTCTGCCCAGGTTTTTGTTTGATCATTGTAAAATCTAAATACCGAAATATTTGATTCAGAAAATTGCAACCAGATACCATTATCGGAAACGCATAATACTTGCCTACTTGCATAATTATTATTTGGCATTGCTAAAGTATCCCAAGCAGTTCCATCCGTACTTGTAAATATTTTATCTTGTGGCCCGAGATAACTGTTAAATAAGTAAAGATTATTCGAGGACATATTCATCTTATATGCATTGCGCAAATTGTTTATTTGAACAGAAGAAAAAGTTTGTGCATTGTCTGTGGAAACATGTAGGCCATTTTCAGTACTTAACACATATAGTTTTTGTTTAAACGCTAGCATGTCGCCTAGAGAAGAGGTGTTCAATCCATTATTTTTAGAGGTTTTTTCAACGTTACTATCTAATTCAAATATTCCTGCTCTACTTGCTCCAAGTGTTTGGTTATTTCCAATATTTCTAATGGATGTAAAGTAGCTGTACATGCTAGCTTTGTTCACTGATGTCCAGTTGATACCGTCTTTAGATTTTAAAAAATACGGTGAGTTGTAAAATAAATGGTAGCATGTTCCATTTATATTATAAAGTTTTGAGTAGTTTTCTGTGAACTGTGTTCCATAGGTCCAGGTACTCCCATTAAAACCATATAGTTTTGTTGCAATAATAGTTTGTGATAAATTATATTCTGGGATCATAGCAACTATGTTGCTTCCAGCAGTTCCTAATCCTCTTATATCAGTATTATTCGGTAAGCCTGATATAATTTGAGATGATAGTTTATTGTCGGCCATTATCTTTTTGAACAATGGTGTTTTTACTCCCCAAGCTGATCCATAATAACCCCAAACATAAATTTCATTATTAAATGTATATAGATTTATTTTAGCTGTAATTGTATCTGCTACCGACCAATTATTCCCGTTATTGTTAGATATAAATAAGGTACTCAAATTAGTGTTATAATCTAATTTTGTAAGAAAAATTGAATTGCCTTTTACAGCAAAAGTAGATTCGTATTTTGGTGTTAAAGAGGAAATGTTAATTCTTGTCCAGTTTACTCCTTGGTTTGCAGAATAAAACAAATTTGTTCTAAAGTAAGCATAAAGAGTATCATTTTTTAAGTACAATACATCTGGCTCTAGGTCACTAGTAAAAGTACTAAGTTCTACATCCATATCAGACGATATCTTTGCCCAGGTATTAGCATTATCAGTACTGCCGTAAACACCATCAGTATTAAGGGAAATTATATTTCCGTTGCTTAATTTTATTAAATCTGTTGTTGTAGCACCATTTATTACATTCTTACGTTGCCAAGATTGAGCATTCGTAATAAACGGAATTAGAAAGAAGAATAGGAGAGCGTAATGTCTTTTCATTTGAGTTTTTTTTTGAACAAAACTAACTCAAATAAAAGGACCTTAAAATCCCTTAAAAAGGGTATAAAATGGTAAGTGCTGGTGGGTATTAGTTTGCTTTGCCGTATCTAAAATCTTCCGCCTCTTCTGCTCCGTCTACTGTTCCTTCTATTCTCGCAAACAAAGAGTCGCTGCTGAGACTTTTATAAATAATACGTTGAGGATAATCGTGATTTATATTTTCGAAAACTGCTTGTTGTTCATTATCAACTAAAGTAAAGTCTGTAGATTCTTCGTTGTTTACAGTTACCGAATAAATAATGGTTCCATTTCTTAAAACCACTTTAGCGTTTTCATTGAAAGTAGTATCTCCATCTAATGAAATAGCATAAGCATGCCCGTTAAAGGTAGAATCGTTTAATTTATTCCAATCTTCGTATAATATCCCTTCATCTGTTTTGCTTTCCCATTTCCCTAGCATCCATTTCAAATCTTTAAGAGATAAAGATTTATCGTCACTGCAAGATTGAAATAAAAAAAGTGAAGTGCAAAAAAGAGATGCTTTTAAAAACTGGGTTTTCATACGTTTAGTTTATAGTACAAAGTAAATACTTATCTAACAATAGTTTACTATTTATTTATAAACACTTCTTAATTTGTTAACCTCTTTTTAATTCGAATATGGTTATTTCTGGTAAAATACCTACTCTGCCAGGGTATCCGAGGAAACCGTAACCAACATTTACATATAGTTTTTGTTTGTTATTCTCATATAAACCCGACCATTCTGGATATACATATTGAGCTGGGCTCCATTTGAAATCCCCAAACTCAATACCAAATTGCATTCCATGAGTATGACCAGCAAACATCATGTCAATATCTTTATGGTTTGGTAAAATTTGAGCTCTCCAATGACTAGGATCATGAGATAGTAATAGCTTGACAGGTGCTTCCTCAGTTCCTATTTTTGCTTTTTCAATATCACCTTTACGTGGGAATCGTAATGAAGACCCCCAATTCTCAACCCCAATTATAGCAATTTCGTCGCCCCCAAGTTTTAACGATCGGTTTTCATTTCTGAGTAGATCCCACCCTAGGTTTTTATGCACCTCGTATAAATCCTCTAAGTTCTTTTGTTTGGCGGCAACACTTGGCCATTGTACATAATCACCATAGTCATGGTTTCCAAGAATTGAATATACCCCAAGTGGTGCTTTTACCTTATCGAAAATATTGGTATAATCCTTCATTTCCGAAGTTCTATCATTTACCAAATCTCCCGTGAAAAATATTACATCGCACTTTTCTGCATTCAACATATCTACCCCGCCTTGTACAGCAACCTTATCATAAAAACTACCAGAATGTACATCAGATATTTGCCCGATTCGTATACCATCAAAACTTTTCGGAAGGTTGGGTAAGTAAATTGTTTTTCTTTTCAATTTATAATCGTAAACGCTGCTCGATATCATTCCATAGTTCATGGTAATAAATGGTAGAGCAGCTACAACTAGTCCTGTTTTACTCAAAAATTCCGAACGAGTCATTCCATTTCTAACCTCCGAAATTTCTAGTTCATAATCTATTTCCCGATTTTCTTTTTTCTTTTTTCTTTTATTTAAACCAAGTTTCCGACTCATCCAAACCAACCCTCTTCTTACATCATCTATTAATAAAAACGGTAACGCAAATAGTTTGGAGAAATAGTGAATAAAAAACCACACGAAAATTAATGTTCTTAATAATCTTCCAATAGATAGAAAAACGCCTAGGAAAAGCCCAGCAATAGTTAACCCCACTACAATCCAATACCCTCTCAAAATCCATCTCCGCTTGGTTTCACTTTGGTTTTGAAAAGAAGTTTTTACTGCCTGAAATACGTAAAAGTCTACAATTAATAAGATGCTTGTAACAAGCAATAATGTTCCAATTCTATTTTCCATTTCTAATACTAACGGAATTTGTAGTCGTTATCAAATCCTAAGTCATCATCTTCTTCAGAAAAGTTATTTCCGAAAAGTGTGTTTAGCATATCTTTAAACTCGAATCCTTTTTCTAAATAATTTTTACTAATTAAAGAATATTCTGCCAAAGCATGCAATGTTAATTCCATAAAGAACAACAAAGTTTCTTCATCCGCTTTTTTAAATATACTCTTTACTATTTTTTCCAGACCAGGGACAAGTAGTAATGATTCTTTATACCCAACTTTACTCAATTTGTCGGTAATGTTAATTTGATTGCCTTCGCCAAACCAATTAATAATTTCTTGATATGGATTTTTCTCTTTTAGTTTTTTAGCTTTTTCGGGGTCAGGTAAATATTGCGAGAATAAACTTTTTATAGCCTTACCTAATAAAAGTTGAGCAACTTTTGCTGGACCTTCTAATTCCCCCTCATAAACTAATTCTATTTTTCCTGTAATAGATGGAAGTACACCAATAAAATCGGTAATGCGAATTGAAGTTGATTTTTCTTTATTCAAAATCATGCGCCTTTCTGCAGTACTTATTAAATTCTCATAAGCAGAAATAGTAAGCCTAGCAGATACCCCACTCTTTTTATCAATGAATTCGCTTTGGCGTGCTTCAAAAGCAATCTGTTCAATTAAGTCTTTTGCTAAATCGAATACTTTAATGGTATTTTTCTGATCCTCATCAATTGCAGCTTCTTGTTGAGTAATTTCTTTAGAAATCGCGATTGTTTTTGGATAATGTGTTAAAATCTGACTTTCAATTCTATCTTTCAATGGAGTGACAATACTACCACGATTCGTATAATCTTCGGGGTTTGCTGTAAATACAAATTGAATATCCAATGGTAAACGCAGTTTAAATCCTCTAATCTGAATATCTTTTTCTTGTAGGATATTAAATAAAGCAACCTGAATTCTAGCTTGTAAGTCTGGTAACTCATTTATCACAAAAATTTGCCTGTGAGATCTTGGAATTAAACCATAATGGATAACTCTTTCATCCGCATAAGATAATTTCTGCGCAGCAGCTTTTATTGGGTCTACATCTCCAATTAAATCTGCCACAGTAACATCCGGTGTAGCAAGCTTTTCTGTATAACGTTCATCTCTGTGTAACCATGCAATTGGAGTTTTATCTCCCAAATTTTCCATCGTTTGTATTCCATACCAAGATATTGGATGAAAAGGGTCGTCGAATAATTCCGAACCTTCTATGTATGGAATGTACTCATCTAACAACATCCCAAGTGTACGTGCAATTCTTGTTTTTGCTTGTCCACGTAATCCTAATAATAAGATATTATGTTTTGATAAAATTGCTGTTTGCATTTCTGGAATTACAGTTTCGTCAAATCCAATAATGCCATCAAAAGAGGTTTCATTGTTTCGTAAACGTGCTAATAAATTATCGCGCATTTCTACTTTTATACTTTTCGATTGATATCCAGATTTTTTTAATTCTCCAAATGTTTTTATCGTTGTAATATCTTTCATCTATTTTTATTTAATATTTTTTCTTCTGTTTTTTACGTAATCTTCAAAAACGTATTCTCCTAATCCGTTCAATGAACTATAAAATGCTTTCCCACCATTTGTTTGTGTAAATTCTCTAACAAACTGTTGCAAATAAGGATCTTTTGCAATCATAAATGTTGTAATTGGTATTTTTAATTTTTTACATTGGGCCGCCATGTTTAATGTTTTGTTTACAATTTTCCTATCGAGCCCAACACTATTCTTATAATACTTTGCACCTTCTTTTAAACACGATGGCTTTCCATCTGTGATCATAAATATTTGCTTATTGTTAGTTTTTCTTCTTCTTAAAATATCTGCAGCTAATTCTAATCCCGCATAGGTATTGGTATGGTATGGGCCAACTTGTAAGTATGGTAAATCCTTTACCTCTATTGGCCAAGCATCATTTCCAAAAACAATTATATCCAAGGTGTCTTTTGGATATTTTGTTTTGATTAGTTCGGATAAAGCCATGGCAACTTTCTTCGCAGGAGTAATTCTATCTTCACCATATAAAATCATAGAATGAGAAATATCAATCATCAATACAGTGGATGATTGAGTTTTATAATCCATTTCTTCAACCTCTAAGTCTTTTTCTGTTAAATGAAAATCTCCAATTCCATGATTTACTTGAGCGTTGTGGATAGACTGGGTCATGTCTATTCTATCAAGAGCATCACCAAATTCGAATTGCCTACGCTCTGCATTCTTTTCATCGCCTAAACCGGAGTATGAACTTCGATGTTGGCCTCTACTTGTTTTTTTTAACTTCCCAAAAATTTCTTCTAATGCAGATTGTCGAATGCTTTGTTCGGATTTGGCAGTTATAATAAATCCTCCATTTTGATTGTCATCTTTCAGATAGCCATTTTTCTTTAAGTCTTCAATAAAATCACCCATCCCATAATCCTCATTGGTAATTTTATATTTTTTATCTAACTCATTCATCCACTGTAACGCCTCATTCGCATCACCAGCAGTATAATTAAGGAGTTCTGTAAAAAGCTTCAAAAGCTCCTCGAAAGAGCCTTTTGGAAGTTCATTGGGTATATAAGAGCTGAATTGAAAGCCACGCATAACAGAACAAACGTAATTAGGACTATGAAAGTTTTAAAAATATGATAAAATTAGCAGAACGAAATATGAAGAAAATACTTGTATTAATTATACTATCACTTATTCTTTACACAGCAGCAGATGCACAAAGTAAGGAGCAAAGAGCTATTGCTAAGGTATTGGAAACTCAGCGCTTAGCATGGAACAAGGCCGATCTATTAGGGTATATGCAAGGGTATTGGCATTCGGATTCCTTGGTTTTTATAGGTAAACGAGGCCCTCAGTATGGTTGGCAAAAGACTTATGATAACTATTTAAAATCTTATCCAGATAAAACAGCAATGGGCGAATTGCATTTTACGCTGTTGAAAATTGAGGTTTTAGATAAGAAAAATGCGTTTGTTCTGGGTAAGTGGTTACTTAAAAGAGAAAAAGATGAGCCTCAAGGATATTTTACGTTGAGGTTAAAAAAAATAAATGGAGAGTGGAAAGTGGTGTATGACCATAGTTCATAACGAGCACTCTGTTTATTTTTTTAACTGAATGATTTTCATGAAAACTCCTCCTTTATCTTCCGAAAAAACAACTTTTTTATTTTTCAGTGAATCTTGTAGTTGATCAGGATAGTTGAATACATTCGACCATACAATGAAACGCAAGTTTGGATTAGCGTATGATTGAAATGCTGAGGTATCGCCATTAAGTTCTAAATATTCTCGAGTATCTAAACTTGGGAAACCAGCTCCAACAGTATAAAGTGGGATGTTATTTTTTTCTAAATAATTTATGGCGTTTTTTCTTAGTTCGTAATATGGTTTATGTGCAGGAGTAGAGTCCCAACCCATA
Organism: Rhizobium sp. Q54; assembly: GCA_943360385.1. GTDB lineage: Bacteria > Bacteroidota > Bacteroidia > Sphingobacteriales > Sphingobacteriaceae > CAJBVG01. Next base: position 8,545 of record CALRIM020000078.1, read on the forward strand.
GCAATATGGTTTGGATATACATAAGTTGATCCTAGAAAAAAGCCCGCTAAAATCATAAATTGAAACACCGTTTTTCTTTTTGTGGGATTTGTTTCTATAAACTGTAGTGTGATTAATAACCCTACGATATAAATAGGCAGGTAATATCTGTGTCCAACTAAACCGTCTGCGAAAGCAGTGTTTATTGTAAATACACAGGCTAAACTTAGAAGGAGTATTATTGGAAATTTTTGTAAAGAAGTTAGCTTTCCTTTTCTCCTAATGGTATGAAAACTAAATGCTAAAAGTATTAACCAAAATACAATCCTGCCAAAGTCTATCCATCTCCAAATCATTAAAAATATATTCTTTAAAATTGCCACAATACCCACTGTTTGAAACGAACTAGCCCAAGGAGAATCGCTATGGAAGCCAATCCAACCGAAAAGTTGATAATGCTTGAAAAGCCAATAAAAACAAATACTTACAGCAGGTGCGAAAGTAAATATGTATTTCTTTTCTAATTTTTTTTGATGAAAAAAGATTGCGATAAAGAATGAAAAGAGTACCATCATTCCGCGAAGCGATATAAATGCCATTGGAATTAATACTAATGAAAGTAGGAGGTGTTTTTCTTCTTTGTAAAAAACCATTGCCCATAAGAAGAATGCAATAAGTACTATATCTGGTGAAGTTAAAGAAGCTTGAGATAACAAAGTAGGTTCAATATAAAACAATAGACTTACCCAAATTAAATTTACGCTGTTTATATAATTACTAATTAAACGTGGTAAGGCAAATGCAATTAAAATTAAAAAAGGGAACATCGCCCAATGAGATACAATCAGTGATTTGCCAAATAGTTTCCAACATAAGGCCATGTACATGCCGAATATTGGAGGATGACCACTATCCAAAGAGTTTGGCAACCAGAATGTGTTAAAATTATTTTCGAAGAAAAAATGCGAATGCCTAGAACCAAATTGAACCATATCTCCAAAAAATGCATTATTCTGCGACATATAGGTGAGTATTGCATAGAATAAAATTAATAGAAGACTAGTATATCTACTTTGATTCATATAAATAAAGGAAATAAAAATAAATGATAAAACTTAAATCCAAGAATAAATATATTTCGTTAGTTCTTTCAAATGACACACAAAATGAAAAAACTAATCTTAAAATTCACATTAGCAATAGTAGCTATTGCTTTTGTTTCAACAACAGTTTTTGCTCAAGGTATGAAGAGTGAAAAAACAGTAATGGTTGGTGGTGCAGCAATGTACCCAAGTAAAGATATTGTAGATAACGCAGTGAACTCAAAAGATCACACAACCCTAGTTGCAGCAGTAAAAGCAGCAGGTTTGGTAGAGACTTTAAAATCTGCAGGTCCATTTACAGTATTTGCTCCAACCAATGATGCATTTGCAAAATTACCAGCAGGAACGGTAGATAATTTATTGAAACCAGAAAATAAAGGAATGCTCACAAAGGTATTAACATACCATGTTGTAGCTGGTAGAATGGATTCTCACGACCTAGCAACTGCTATTAAAGCAGGTAAAGGAATGGCTACATTGAAAACCGTTGCAGGAGGCACTTTAATTGCAACGATGAAAGGGAAAAATATTATGCTTAAAGATGAAAATGGTGGAATGGCAACTGTTACAATTGCAGATGTGTATCAAAAAAATGGGGTGATACATGTGATTAATATGGTGGTATTACCAAAATAATGTGTTAATGGGATAATTTGTTAATATGTTAATGGAGTAATAAGTTTCCCATTAACATATTATCCCATTAACAAATTAACATATTAAACAAAAGTGGTTTACTAGGACTTGCATCAGTCATTAACGATGCAATTTGTATGTTCAAAAAATAAGTACCATCAATTACTTCGTTGGGTACATAAATTAATTCAGTAATTGTCATATCCTTTCTGAATTCTCCACTAAAATCCCAATACGCTTTATGTGCAGCCAATGCACCTGCGTCTTCTTCTCTATCTACCGATGGTTGATCGATTAATAAATGTTTGATTCCAATTTCTCTTAAATGTTTACAAAGTTCTGCATTAAGATATGTCGGATTTTTTCCCGAGTAATTCGTTGTTAGTTTTTCAGTAGAATTCGGAAGCGTTCTAATAATTAATGCTTCACAATCTTTATGTTTAACATAATTCGAAATGGAATTCAAATCAATAATAAAATCTTCGCCTGTTTTATTGGGTGTAACAGAAATTAATTGTGAAAAAAAGAAAAACTCTTTCAAACAATCGTTAATGCAAACCCTCTCTTTGCTAATATGTCCAATGCATTCTGTATGAGTTCCATTGCCATGTGCGTTAATAAATAAATTTTCGCAATTGGCTGAACCGCCCTCTTTCACTGAGCCTACGAAGCTACCAACTCTTATAGGTTCGAATTTAGCAGGGGGTATATGAAATGCATTTACACCACTATTTGGGTCGATAGAAATTGAAATATCTATTCCTTTTGCTAAATCAACACTAACTTTTTTTTCATCAAAAATTGTTTCAATTTTCATTATTCAAAATTTTCTGTGATAAATAATTCAGCTGCTATTTTATCAGCCATTAATTTCCCGGTTTTAGTAGTTCTGTAAAATCCATTAATGAGTTCAACCCAATTATTCGAAATAAATTCTTTAACAGATTCTTCGAATCTTGATAATACGGATGAACCAAACTCTTCTTCCAAATATTTTTTAGATACCCCTTTTGATGTTCTAAAACTCACCATTAAATATTCATTAAATCTATCATTTAATTTTAAATGTTCAACCTCTGATGGCAGTTGGTCTCTAAAAATTTCATCAATGTATTTGTTATTATTTGCGATATTCCACTGCCTAGAATTTTTATCGAATGAATGAGCAGAAGGACCTATTCCCAGGTATTTAGCACCTTCCCAATACGAAGAATTGTGTTGAGAATAATAACCTGGTTTTGCGAAATTGGAAATCTCATAATGTTCAAAACCGTTTGCCCCAAGCTCTTCCATTAGCATTTCAAATTGAGAGACAGCTTGCTCTTCATCCATTGGTTTTACTTTCTTTTTTTCTACCCAATTGCCTAAAGCAGTTTTAGGTTCTACAGTTAAGGCGTATGATGAAATGTGTGGAACTTCTAACTCCAATGCGGTATGAATATTTTGTAACCATTCCTGATCAGATAAGCCCGGTGTACCATAAATTAGATCGATACTAATGTTATCAATGCCTATATCTTGTGCCCTACGGATACTGTCTAAAGCCTCGTTTTTATTGTGAGCCCTATTCATCCATTCTAAATCTTTGTTGAAAAAAGATTGCACACCAATGCTTAATCTATTTATACCTATTTGGTGTAATGATTGTAAGTATTCTTTACTCAAATCATCTGGATTTGCTTCAAGAGTTATTTCAACAGAAGATGAAATTTCGAAATGTTGATGTATGTTTTTAATGATTTTATCAATGTCTTTTGCTGGAACAATAGAAGGAGTGCCACCTCCAAAATAGATGGTGTTAATAATTTCTCCACTCAAATAATTTTTTCTTAAATCAATTTCACGTAATAAAGCTTCTATCATTTCGTCTTTATACTTCATAGAAGTACTAAAATGAAAGTCGCAATAATGACATGCTTGTTTGCAAAAAGGAATGTGGATATAAATACCAGCCATACAACGAATTTCAACAAATTTCAATTAATTTAGCCCTGATGAGGAAAGCTTTTTTCATTCTATCCCTAATATTGCTGAGTGTAAGTTCTTTATATGCACAAGATAAGAAGCTTTTGCCAGCAATTAATGGTGAATGGAAATGGGGAAATGTAAAACCAAGTGCTCTTTTGGATAGTTTGTATCCAAAAAATAATTTCAAAACAGCTTTTAAGTCTTTTTCAACTATCGACTCTACTATTATTGTTGAACAGTTTGAACCTGTATTGAATTACTTTGAGCAAAATGGATTTCCATTCGCAGAACTAGGATTTGATTCTATTCAAACAGATTCTCTTTCTAAAACTATAAATGCTAAGATTAAATTTATTTTACACGATAAGGTTTTGATTGATTCTCTAAAAGTATTAGGAGAAGAGGTTATTCGAACTAATTTTTTGATTTCATATTTAGGATTGAAACCAGGCTCTGTGTATGATGAACGCAAATTAAAATCAATTAATAATAGAATAGATGAACTCTCATTTGTTCGTTTGAAATTTCCGATACAAGTTTATTTTGTAAATAGCAAGGCAACAATAGTGTTGAGTCCAGAGAAGCGAAACGCCAATAAATTCGATGGTTTAATAGGTGTACAGCCTACAAATACAAATCAAAAAACAACAATTATAGGGCAGGCTCAGTTGTATTTAGTAAATGTTTTGCATAATGGCGAAAAGTTAAATATTGATTTTAAAAGTCAAGCTAACAATACTCGCGATTTAAAATTATTTGCAAATTATCCATATGTTTTTTCTACCAATTTTGGATTAGATGTGAATTTAGAATTGCGCAGGCAAGATAGTAGCTTTTCTAATTTTGGTAGGGGTGTTGGAGTTCAGTATTTATTTATTGGGAATAATCAAATTAGATTACTTTATAAGGTTGATGAGAGCAATTTATTATCCACTAAAAAATATGCCAATGCTGTGCAATTACCTGATATTATTGATGTAAAAAAGTACTCATACGGAATAAACCTTCAATTGGAAGCCCTCGATTACAGGATAAACCCTAAAAAAGGATACAGTTTACAAATAACTACATTATTGGGTCAGCGAAATATCAATAAAAATACAGGAATTGCAGATTCATTATATAATGGATTAAAGTTAAAGAGTAATCAGGTATTGTTAATGTTTAGTTTGAAGAAGTTTTTCAATTTATATACCAAAAATGTATTACTTACTTCTTTTAACACCAAGTGGATAAATAGCGAGAGGTTGTTCAATAATGAATTACTACGATTAGGAGGGATAAATGATTTGAGAGGATTTGATGAAGAATCAATTTTTGCATCGTATTTTTGGCAAAGCACTATTGAGTATAGGTATATATTAGATCGTAACTCATTTTTAAGGTTATTTTACGATCAAGCCTATTTCTATAATAGTATTTTGCAAGCAGAAGATTACCCTTATGGTATTGGAGCAGGAGTTCAAATACAAACAGCCGCTGGAATGTTGCAGTTGAGTTATGCGTTAGGTGCTCAGAATAATTCGGGAATAAATTTTCAAACAGGAAAGATTCATTTTGGAATCATCAATTATTTTTAAACTTTTGCACCATGAAATTATTCCGACTGCTCTTAATATTAATTTTTGTACAAGTATTTTACCCCTCGAGTAATTTTGCGCAGGATTCTTCGGAGTATATCCCCAATTATTATAGTTATAGAGATACTGATAGCATCTCTTATGTATTAATTGATTCGAACTTAATCCACAATAACGACACCATTAGAAAGATTGTTTTAGCAAGATATAAGAATATTACCTTTAATTATTTAGACTCCACAATTAAGCTTGATAATCGCAAGTATGTAAATAGAAACGTTATTAAAATTAGAAAAGTGAATAATCACTGGATTATTTTTACTTTTTTATTTATTGTGTTATTGTATGCAGTTATTCGTAATGTGTATGATAAAACATTGGTGGTAATTTTCCAAGCTTATTGGAATGATAGGGCGATTAATCAGTTTACAAGAGATGATAACTTCTTAAAACTAAGAAATACATTATTGTATTTTGTGTTATTTACTTCGGTATACGGATTGCTTCTAAAGTTCATTTTTAATTATTTCGATATAACTTTTGAATATAAAGGAATAGAAGAGTACCTGTTGATTTGTAGTTTTACAGGAGCATTTTATTTAATGAAGTTTTTATTAATGAAAATTTCAGGTTTTATATTTTCTATACAGAAGCTTATCTCTGGGTATTTGTCAATATTATCAATATCAAATTTTGTGTATTCAATAATTATTATCCCATTGTTATTATTTTATCAATTTATACCTTCTGCATTTC
>CALRIM020000079.1:0-14510 GCA_943360385.1 Rhizobium sp. Q54
AGAACCAGTGAAAGCATCTGCTCCAATTAAAGCTGGAGAATAAGAATACGTCAACGCTGGATCAACTTCTCCATACACTTTTGTTTTTGCTTGTGCAGTTACCGTAATTGTTTTTGCAGAAATACTTAAACTATCTCCCACATAAATAATGTTATAATTTGAACCGAGTGTTAAATTATTTTTAGTAATAACATACTTACCAATATTTTCTCCTACTGCTCTACTTAAAGAACCAGTGAAAGCATCTGCTCCAATTAAGGCTGGTGAATAAGTATAAGTCAATGCTGGATCTACTTCTCCGTATATTTTTGTTTTTGCTTGCGCAGTTACGGTGATAGTTTTAGCAGTAATTGCTAAACTATCTGCAACGTAAGTAATGTTGTAATTTGAACCGAGTGATAAAGTATTTTTACTAATTACATACTTTCCAATATTTTCTCCTGATGCTCTAGCCAGTGTTCCTGTAAAGGCATCAGTTCCAATTAAAGCTGGCGAATAAGTATACGTTAAGGCTGGATCAACTTCTCCATAAACTTTTGTTTTTGCTTGAGCGGTTACCGTGATTGTTTTGGCTGTAATAGCTAAACTATCTGCAACATAAGTAATGTTATAATTTGAACCGAGTGATAAATTATTTTTATTGATAACATACTTACCAATGTTTTCTCCTGCTGCTCTATCAAGTGTTCCTGTAAAGGCATCCGTTCCTATTAATACTGGAGTATAGGTATAGGTTAAGGATGGATCAACTTCTCCATATACTTTTGTTTTTGCTTGTGCTGTAACGGTGATTGTTTTTGCAGTGATGCTTAATGAGTCATCATCGTACGTAATTGCATAATTACTTGTTAAGGCAAGTGTTCCTTGTACAATCGAATACTTGCCAATATTTTCTCCTGCTACTCTCGATAAATTTCCTGTAAATGCATCGGCTCCAATTAAGGCTGGAGTATAGGAATAGGTTAAGGCTGGATCAACTTCTCCATACATTTTTGTTTTTGCTTGTGCAGTTACAGTGATTGTTTTTGCAGTGATGCTTAATGAGTCATCAGCGTACGTAATTGCATAATTACTTGTTAAGGTAAGTGTTCCTTGTACAATCGAATACTTGCCAATATTCTCTCCTGCTGCTCTAGCGAGAGTTCCTGTAAATGCATCTGCTCCAATTAAGGCTGGTGAATAAGTATACGTAAATGATGGATCTGATTCTCCGTATACTTTTGTTTTTGCTTGCGCAGTAACCGTGATTGTTTTTGCAGTGATGCTTAATGAGTCATCAGCGTACGTAATTGTATAATTACTTGTTAATGCAAGTGTTCCTTGTACAATCGAATACTTACCAATATTTTCTCCTGCTGTTCTAGCAAGTGAACCAGTAAATGAATCGGCACCAATTAAGGCTGGCGAATATGAATAAGTAAATGATGGGTCTGATTCTCCGTATACTTTTGTTTTTGGGTGCGCAGTAACCGTGATTGATTTAGCAGTAATTGCTAAACTATCTGCTACATAAGTAATGTTATAATTTGAACCGAGTGATAAATTATTCTTATTGATAACATACTTCCCAATATTTTCTCCTGCTACTCTCGATAAATTTCCTGTAAATGCATCTGCTCCAATTAAGGCTGGTGAATAAGTATACGTAAATGATGGATCTGTTTCTCCGTATACTTTTGTTTTTGCTTGCGCAGTAACCGTGATTGTTTTAGCAGTGATTGCTAAACTATCTGCAACGTAAGAGATGGTATAATTTGATCCAAGCGATAAAGTATTTTTATTGATAACATACTTACCAATGTTTTCTCCTGCGGCTCTAGCTAGTGTTCCTGTAAATGCATCGGCTCCAATTAAAGCTGGTGAATACGAATAAGTAAATGATGGACCTGTTTCTCCGTATACTTTTGTTTTTGCTTGCGCAGTAACCGTGATAGTTTTAGCAGTAATTGTTAAACTATCTGCAACATATGTGATGTTGTAATTTGAACTGAGTGATAAATTATTCTTATTGATAACATACTTACCAATATTTTCTCCTGCTGCCCTTGATAGAGCTCCTGTAAAGGCATCTGCTCCAATTAAGGCTGGAGTATAAGTATAGGTTAAAGCTGGATCAACTTCGCCGTACACTTTTGTTTTTGCTAGCGCTGTAACCGTAATTGTTTTTGCAGTAATTGATAAACTATCTGCAAAATAAGTAATGGTATAATTTGAACCGAGAGTTAATGTGTTTTTATTGATAACATACTTACCAATATTTTCTCCTGCTGCTCTAGCCAGTGTTCCTGTAAAGGCATCTACTCCGATTAAAGTTGGAGTAAACGAATATGTAAATGATGGATCTGATTCTCCATACACTTTTGTTTTTGCTTGCGCAGTAACCGTGATTGATTTAGCAGTTATTGCTAAACTATCTGCAACATAAGTGATGTTGTAATTTGAACCGAGTGATAAAGTATTTTTATTAATTACATACTTACCAATATTTTCTCCTGATGCTCTAGCAAGTGAACCAGTGAATGCATCTGCTCCAATTAAGGCTGGTGAATACGAATAAGTAAATGATGGATCAACTTCTCCATACACTTTTGTTTTTGCTTGTGCGGTTACGGTGATTGTTTTTGCTGTGATGCTTAATGAGTCATCGTCGTACGTAATTGCATAATTACTTGTTAAGGCAAGTGTTCCTTGTACAATCGAATACTTGCCAATATTCTCTCCTGTTGCTCTAGAAAGTGAACCAGTAAATGCATCGGCTCCAATTAAGGCTGGTGAATACGAATAAGTAAATGATGGATCAACTTCTCCATACACTTTTGTTTTTGCTTGTGCGGTTACGGTGATTGATTTTGCAGTGATCCTTAATGAGTCATCGTCGTACGTAATTGCATAATTACTTGTTAAGGCAAGTGTTCCTTGTATAATCGAATACTTGCCAATATTCTCTCCTGCCGCCCTAGCGAGTGTTCCTGTGAATGCGTCTGCTCCGATTAAGGCTGGTGAATACGAATAAGTAAATGATGGATCAACTTCTCCGTATACTTTTATTTTTGCTTGCGCAGTAACGGTGATTGTTTTTGCATTAATTGCTAAACTATCTGCAACATAAGTGATGGTATAATTTGAACCGAGTGATAAGTCGTTTTTATTGATGATATATTTACCAATGTTTTCTCCAGCGGTTCTAGAAAGTGAACCAGTGAACCCATCTGCTCCAATTAAGGCTGGAGTAAAAGTATATGTTAATGTTGGATCAACTTCTCCATATACTTTTGTTTTTGCTTGCGCAGTAACGGTAATAGTTTTAGCAGTAATTGCTAAACTATCTGCAACGAAAGTAATGTTGTAATTTGATCCGAGAGTTAATGTGTTTTTATTTATAATGTATTTACCAATGTTTTCTCCTGCTGCTCTACTTAAGCTTCCAGTAAATGCATCTGCTCCAATTAAGGCTGGTGAATAAGTATACGTAAATGATGGATCTGATTCTCCATACACTTTTGTTTTGGCTTGCGCAGTAACGGTGATTGTTTTAGCAGTGATTGCTAAACTATCTGTAACGTAAGTGATGGTATAATTTGATCCGAGTGATAAATTATTTTTATTGATAACATACTTACCAATATTTTCTCCTGTGGCTCTAGCGAGTGTTCCTGTAAAGGCATCCCCACCAATTAAGGCTGGTGAATACGAATAAGTAAATGATGGATCTGATTCTCCATACACTTTTGTTTTTGCTTGCGCAGTTACAGTGATAGCTTTTGCAGTGATGCTTAAACTATCTGCAACGTAAGTGATGGTATAATTTGAACCGAGTGATAAGTCGTTTTTATTGATGATATATTTACCAATGTTTTCTCCTGCAGCTCTATCAAGTGTTCCTGTGAAAGCATCTGCTCCAATTAAGGCTGGTGAATACGAATAAGTAAATGATGGATCAACTTCTCCATACACTTTTGTTTTTGCTTGCGCAGTAACCGTGATAGTTTTAGCAGTAATTGCTAAACTATCTGCAACGTAAGTGATGGAATAATTTGAACCGAGTGATAAAGTATTTTTATTGATAATGTATTTACCAATATTCTCTCCCGCTGCTCTACTTAAAGAACCTGCGAAAGCATCTGCTCCAATTAATGCTGGTGAATAGGTATATGTAAATGATGGGTCTGATTCTCCGTATACTTTTGTTTTTGCTTGCGCAGTAACCGTGATTGTTTTGGCTGTGATTGCTAAACTATCTGCAACGTAAGTAATGTTGTAATTTGAACCGAGTGTTAACGTGTTTTTATTGATAACATACTTACCAATATTCTCTCCTGCTGCTCTTGATAAACTTCCAGTAAATGCATCTGCTCCAATTAAGGATGGAGTATAAGTATAAGTAAATGTTGGATCTGTTTCCCCATACACTTTTGTTTTGGCTTGTGCGGTAACAGTGATTGGTTTAGCTGAAATAGTTAAACTATCTGCAACGTAAGTAATGTTGTAATTCGATCCGAGTGATAAATTATTCTTATAGATAACATACTTGCCAATATTTTCTCCTGCTGCTCTAGCGAGTGCTCCTGTAAAGGCATCTGTTCCAATTAATGCTGGCGAATAAGTATATGTAAATGATGGATCAACTTCTCCATACACTTTTGTTTTTGCTTGCGCGGTAACCGTAATGGTTTTGGCTGTGATTTCTAAACTATCCGCAACATAAGTGATGTTATAATTTGCACTAAGTGATAACGTATTTTTATTAATTACATACTTAGCAATATTTTCTCCTGTAGCTCTTGCGAGTGTTCCTGTAAATGCATCCGCTCCGATTAAGGCTGGAGTAAAAGTATACGTAAATGTTGGATCAACTTCTCCATACACTTTTGTTTTGGCTTGTGCAGTTACGGTGATTGTTTTGGTAGTGACGCTTAAACTATCTGCTACGTAAGTGATGTTGTAATTCGACCCAAGTGTTAAATTATTTTTATTAATTAAATACTTACCAATATTCTCTCCCGCTGCTCTACTTAAAGAACCTGCGAAAGCATCTGCTCCAATTAATGCTGGTGAATAGGTATATGTAAATGATGGGTCTGATTCTCCGTATACTTTTGTTTTTATTTGTGCTGTTACGGTGATCTCTCTCTGGCTTACTGTACTTAGCACTGTTGCCACATCAACAGAAGTAGCTGAAGTACTTGTCAAGGAAATATTTCCTGAATAATTTCCTACTATGTTAGATGCATGTAATCTAATATAAACTGGAGTGGAGGTTATAGCACCTGCTGCTCCAATTGTCACGGTACTTGTAAATGTTGAGTTATCTGCACTCACTTCAAATCCTGCTGGTGGACTCACCAAAATTCCAGCTAACATATTGGTTCCCGATACATTAAAACTAGTGGAAGAAGATGCCGTTCCATAAGTTGTACTTAATGCGGATAAGCTTCCACTTGTTGAAATGGTTGGTGGCGGAATTCTGGTTATACTTACAGTATAGGTTTTTGTAGTAACTCCGTCTTCCGCAGTTACTACAGTTGTAATCGTGTTCACTCCTACTGATAAAGTAATACTACCCGATGCCGAACCGCTCGTTACTGCCGTTCCATTTACGGTAATGGTCGCAGTTCCTACTGTTGTGGTTGGTGTTAGGGTGATTGAGGTGGTTGCATTGGTTACACTTGCTGAGTAACTGATTGTACCCGATGCAAAACTTGGACTCAATGTACCACTGCTAATGCTTAGGCTCGATAAGGTGGCATCGATAGATGGAGCTCTTGTAACAACTACTGAATATGTTTTTGTTGTATTTAAATCACCAGCTGTTACTATGGTAGTAATTGTATTGTTTCCTACGGTTAATGGTAAACTTCCTGTGGTTGTTCCACTTGCCACTGTAGTTCCATTTACGGTGATGGTTGCTTGGCTATTCGAGGTTGTTGGTGTTACTGCTATTACACTGGTTGCATTGCTAACACTGGCTGTATAACTTATCGTTCCTGAAGCAAAACTTGGACTTAAGGTACCATTACTTATGGTGAAGTTCGACAAATTTGCATCACTAGATCCACTTGGAACTAATTCGCCAGTTGAAAGAAGTTTAGCAGTATGATTAATACCTGTTGTAGGATGTGTAAATTGTATTTGTGATAATTGAGTCGCGGTTAAACCTGTTGCATCTGTCCCTATAAATATTTTACCAGCTGTTGCAGAGGATAAATTATCATAACCTCCTGTCCAACCTGTAATCGTTAACACTGTGGAGCTTGTCCAAGATTGTCCATTACTCGCTGCAAAGGTTAAGGTATGAGATCCTGTTCCTAAAGCGATGGTTGAATTTGCTGTTAAATTAAGGGTTCCTGCCGTTTCTGTAAATCCGGTGGTATTCCCGGTATTAAGTGTTCCACCACTCAGCGTAACTGGACCTGCATCTGCGAGTACTCCAGAGGCTCCAAAACTTACTCTACCTCCAAGTATTGTAGTCCCTCCATTGTAGGTATTTGCTCCTGATAATACGATGCGACCAGAAGAAGCTGGCAAGCGATCAAAAATAATCCCAGAATTAGATCCACTGATGACTCCACTAAAGGTGTATACCCCTGTGTTACCTGTAGTAATATTTCCACCAACGGTAATTTTGCGGGTTTGCGATGACCCTAAACTAACCAAACAACCAAATGTTATACTACCATCAGCAGTGGATAAAGTTGGAGAATTTCCAAACATAAAATCCCCACCAATAGTTAAACCACTAACGTTTGGAGTTTTTCCTACAACTCCATTTGCTGCAATTACTCCACCATTTATAGTAAGTGGGCCTATTCCAAGGGAATTTACACTAGCACCAAATAATATTGATCCAGCATTTAAGGTAAAACCACCATTAAATGCTCCTGTTTGAGACCCAATATTCCAAAATCCTCCTCCATTTTTTATAATCCCATTACCATTCGTATTAAGTATCGTTTGCGCGTTCCAATTTAAGGTAGAGCCTGTGCCAATATCGAAGGTTGCAACAGACCCTGCAATTTCATTCGCAGAGATGCTTAACGTACCTGCTGTAGTCCAATTAACAGTTGATCCATTTCTAATCGTTAGACTTTTTATAGGTCTATTAGTAGTATAAGTTATATTACTAGTGGTGGTAAAAACAATGTTTTTATAATTCGCAAAGGCTTCGGTAAACGGTGCCACCGCAGTGGTACTCCAATTACTGTTAACAATATTGGCAGAGGTTCCATTCGTATTCCAATAAAGCGTATCATTCGTTACTCTGGTTACTGCAATAGTATAGGTATTCGTTGCTATCCCATCTCCTGCAGTAACTACAGTTGTAATGGTATTTGATCCCACTGATAATGCAATACTTCCAGAGGCAGAGCCACTGGTAACTGTTGTTCCATTTACCGTTATCGTTGCCTGATTATTAGTGCTGGTGGGCGTAAGAGTAATTGCACTGGTTGCATTGCTTACAATTGCTGTATAACTGGTGGTGCCAGTTGCAAAACTTGGACTTAAAGTGCCACTACTGATTGTTATATTTGATAAACTTGCATCGGTGGATTGTCTTGTTACGCTTACTGTATATGTCTTTGTCGTACTCCCATCTTCTGCTGTTACAACAGTATTAATCGTATTTACACCGATCGATAAGGATATACTACTCGATGTTGCTCCACTTGCAACTGTTGAACCATTCACTTTAATTGTGGCGGTTGCATCCGATACTGTGGGTGTTATAGTGATTGAACTTGTTGCATTGCTTACTGTAGCAGTGTAACTGGTGGTATTCGTTGCAAAACTTGGTGTCAACGTTCCACTACTAATCGTAAGGCTAGACAGGTTGGCATTCGTTGAGGCCGCGCGTGTTACTACTACGGTATAGGTTCTGGTGGTTGTACCATCATCAGATGTAACAATGGTCGTAATCGTATTCGTGCCAACTGATAAGGAGATACTACCTGTAGTTGCACCACTCGCTACTGCTGTACCATTTACTGTTAGGGTAGAAATACCATCTGAAGCAGTTGGGGTTAGGGTAATGGATGTAGTTGCATTAGATACACTTGCTGTGTAGCTAGTGGTATTCGATGAAAAACTTGGACTTAAGGTACCACTACTGATACTTAGGTTCGATAAGTTAGAGGCTTCTCGTGTGACTACTACGGTATAGGTTTTGGTGGTCGTTCCATCCTCCGCCGTTACTACCGTGGTAATGGTATTGGCTCCTATGGATAAGGATATACTGCTTGATGCTGCTCCACTGGCTACGGTTGTTCCGTTTACTTTAATGGTAGCGGTGGCGTCTGATACTGTTGGGGTAAGGGTTATAGCTGTTGTTCCACTAGAAACACTTGCTGTGTAATTTGTGGTATTTGTTGCAAAACTTGGACTTAAGGTACCACTGCTAATGGTTATGTTCGATAAATTGGCATTCGTAGAGGGTACTCTTGTTACCACAAGGGTATAGGTCTTTGTAGTCACACCGTCTCCTGCGGTAACTACCGTGGTAATTGTTGTAGTGCCTATAGATAAGGGAATACTGCTCGAAGCGGTTCCACTGGCAACCGTTGTTCCATTAACGATAATCGTTGCCTGACTATTTGTTCTAGTTGGGGTAATCGTTATTGCACTCGTTACATAACTTACACTTGCTGTGTAACTGATGGTGCCCGATGCAAAACTTGGACTTAAGGTACCACTGCTTAGCGTTAAATTTGATAAAGTTGCATCTGTGTATAACACGGTAACGGTTACAGTTGCACAAGTTGTGGTGTTACAAGTGCCACTGTATCGTACATAATAAGTCGTAGTGGTGGTTGGCGAAACCGTGATACTATTCCCCGTTCCTGCGGAGGTTCCTCCACATGAACTGGTAAACCATTCTGCTATTGCTCCTAATCCTGCACTTCCTCCGGCAACGGTTAAAGTAGTGCTAGAACCATTGATGATCGTTGTAGTTCCTGTAGCTCCAGTTGGGGCAATCGAGGTCGCATTTACGGTGACTACTGCTGATCCCGAGGTGCTGGTTGCTGGGCAACCATTTGCATCTGCAATAGAACTGATGGTATAGGTGGTGTTAGCGCTTGGACTAACTGGTATGTTACTCCCACTGGTATAACTGCTTACTGTAGCTCCTCCACTTGGAGAACCACTGTACACTACCGAATAGGGAGGTACTCCGCCTGTAATGGTGACTACCAAGTTGGCCGTTGAGCCATTACAGATAGTACTCGTTCCACTGATGGTAGCGGTGATACTTGGACAAATAGGAACTATTTCACCGGTAGATAAGATAGAGGCTGCACTTGATTGACCCGTTGTAGGGTTTGTAAATTGTATTTGAGATAATTGAGTGGGTGTTAAACCTGTTGCATCTGTTCCCACAAATATTCTTCCTGCGGTGGCTGAGGCTGCTCCATTGTAACCTCCTGTCCATCCTGTAATCGTTAATATAGTAGCGCCTGTCCAAGATTGTGCATTACTCGCGGCAAAGGTTAAAGTATGAGATCCTGTTCCCAGGGCAATAGTTGAATTAGCTGTTAAAGTTAGCGTTCCTGCAGTTTCAGTAAATCCAGTGGTCGTTCCAGTGCTGAGAGTTCCTCCACTTAAAGTTACTGGTCCTGCATCTGCTAGTACTCCCGAGGCTCCGAAGCTTACATTACCTGCCTTAACGGTGGTTCCACCATCATACGTATTCGCTCCTGCTAATACGATGCGACCAGAAACAGTTGGCAAGCGATCGAAAATAATACTCGAATTAGATCCACCGATTGCTCCTGCAAAAGTATACACACCTGAACTTCCGGTAGTAATGTCTCCCCCTACGGTAATCGTACGAGTTTGAGATGTTCCTAAGCTAACATCGCTATTAAAGGTAAAACTGGCATTGGCATTGGTTAACACTGGGGCATTCCCCAACATAAAATCTCCTCCAATAGTAATACTAGAAACAGCTGGAACTCTTAAAACAGTACTATTCCCTGCTATTACTCCTCCATTAATGGTGAAGGGACCCGCACCTATTGCATTAATATTGTTTCCCAAAATAATGGTTCCATCATTCAGCGTAAACCCACCAGGATAAGCATTGGGTTGAGCTCCAATAACCCAAGTACCTCCACCATTTTTGATAAACCCAGTACCTGCATTAGCAACAACTGCCTGTGCAGCCCAATTCAAAGTAGATCCTGTTCCAATATCAAAGGTTGCTATTCGGCCACCTTCAGCATTACAATCAAGATACAAGGTCCCGTTTGGTGTCCAATTGACTGTAGAACCATTGGTTATCGTAAGGCCAAGAACACGTCTTCCACCCGTAAAACCAATATTACTATTTGCTGTAAATACAAGATTGGAACAATCTACATAAGCCTCCGTAAAAGGATCTGAACCCGTTGTACTCCAATTACTTGAATTAATATTTGCGGATGTACCATCAGTGTTCCAATACAATGAGCTAATTACCCTATTAACTTGGATTGTATACGTTTTGGTCGTAATACCGTCACTAGCAGTAACTACAACCAAAATGTTAGTTACCCCATATGGGGCAGAAATAGACCCTGAAGGCGAACCACTTGCAACGGAAACTCCATTCACCGTGATGGTAGCAGCTCCGTCGGCTGCTGTAGGAGTTAAAATGACAGAAGGTATTGTAGGATCAATTGTTATACTATAACTAGTAGTCCCCGAAGAAAAACTAGAGCTTAATGGAATGTTTACTGCCGAAAAAGCAACAGTTAAATTAGATAAATTAGCATCCGATGAAGCTTTAGTAGTGGTAATATTTAAAAAAGTTATTGCAAGTAAACACAATAAACCACGTAGATACAGTTTGAGAGAGGGCGTAATCATTATTAGTAAAGTATATTTTAAAACGAAGGAAGGTACTGTATTAAAAATACATTATTAATATACTATCATATTAATAATGAGCATAACCGAGGCTAAATTTGTACACTAAATGGGTTTTTATGTTTCTAGAAAAATAAATAACAAGAATCCATAAATCCTATTACATAAGGAATACTTCGCGATGATAGTAATACCAAGGGGTAATAATCCGATTACCGTTTTATCATCTAATGCATTAAGTTATTCATAATCTAACTATTATGAATAATGAATATTTTATTCACTTAGGTTATTTAATACAAAGGCATGCTTATTCAATCATCAGACATTTCACCTTCTCTACAAATTGAAAATAATTTAACTCCAGGGATTTAAATTATTCAAATTGTATGTGATGAATATATTAAGAACTTTGAAGTAATCGTAAAATAAATATACTAGAATAGATTCTGCAATTTGCTTTGTAATGCTATCCTTAAATAAAATTAATACTGATGGAGAATGAGCTGAACTCCTATTATATTTTAGTTTTCAACATTTAACAAGGTTATGTACCCGGTAATTGCTTTGTAATTAGTTCCCAATTCAACTATATAATAATATGTTTCCTCTTCTAATAATAATCCATTTAAAGTACCATTCCAATCGTTGTTATATCCAATTTTACTATACATCACTCTACCATTTCTATCGTAAATGGTTACTTTATTCTCTGGGTATTCGGAGATATTTTTTATTACCCAATAATCATTTACCCCATCTTCATTAGGTGTTAACACATTGCTTGGTTCTAATCTAACTTGATTTACAACAACCGTATAGGTTTTAGTGGTTACTCCATCTTCTGCTGTAACCAATATGGATAACATATTATTACCTTCAACCAAATTTATGAGGTCGGATAGGGCTCCACTTTTTACAGGTATTCCATTAATGCTTATGCTTGCCGAACTATCTGTTGCAAAAGGAGTAAGGTTGATGGATGTGGTATTAATAGCCACATTTGCTGTATAGTTTAACATGTTTTTGTCAAAAGCAGGAGATAAGGTTCCATTTTGAACAATGAGATTGCTTAAGGTTGCATCCGATAATCCTTGGATGGTTAGCACATCACCAACAAATACGATGCTGTAATTTTTAGGTAAGCTTAAGGTTCCTTGGTAAATTTCATAATCTCCTATCGTTTCGCCTATTGCTCTTGTTAAAGTACCAGTAAAGGCATCGGATCCAATTAATGCTGGAGAGAAGGTATAGGTTAAGGATGGATCTAATTCACCAACTCTTTTTGTTTTAGGTTCGGCAGTAACCGTGATGGTTTTTGCAGTGATCGTTAAACTATCGGCAACATAAAGAAGTATATAGTTTGATCCTAGTGCCAAGGTATTTTGTGTAATGGCATACTTCCCGATATTCTCTCCTACTGCTCTTGATAGTTCTCCGATGAATGCATCACCAGGATTCAAGGCAGGAGCATAGGTGTAAGTCAATAATGGATCAAGTTCACCATACTCTTTTGTTTTTGCAACTGCAGTAACCGTAATTGTTTTTTCAATGATATTAAGTGAATCATCATCATAGCTAATAACATAATTTGTACTTAGTGATAGTGTTCCTTGAATGATTGCATAATTACCAATATTCTCTCCTGCTGCTCGCGTTAAACTTCCACTAAACTCATCTGGACCAATGAGGGCTGGTGCATAACTATACGTAAGTGTTGGATCATCTTCACCATATACTTTTATTTTTGGATCGGCTATAACAACTATTTCTTTTGCTTTAATTTCAAAAATCGTAGGTGTATAAATTAATACATAATTAGAACTTAATATTAAACTACCCTTTTCGATATTATATTCACCAACATTTTCTCCAACTTCTCTAGTTAATAATCCAGAAAATTCATCACCACTTCTAAGTGCAGGGAAATAAGAATAGGTAAATTCAGGATCTACCTCACCATAAATTTTCGAAATGCTATTTGCGATAACATTTATTTCTTTCGAAGTAATGCTTAAGCTATCTGCAACATATATGATGCTATAATTTGAACCAGGAGATAAGGTGTTTTTATTTATTACATATTTTCCAACGTCTTCACCCATTTCCCTACTTAAAGTACCCGTGAATACATCCGTTCCGATTAAAGCTGGAGTGTATGTATAGGTAAAAATTGGATCTACTTCTCCATACACTTTTGTTTTCGCATCTGCTGTAACAGTAATGATTTTAGTGGTAATGGCCAACGTATCCGCAAGGAATAAAATTCTATAATTTGAACCAAGGGATAAAGAATTTTTTCTAATAACATATTTCCCAACATTCTCTCCCTCTGCTCTACTTAAAGAACCTGTAAATGCATCGGTTCCGATAAGTGGAGGTGAAAAGTTATAGGTTAATTCAGGATCAATTTCTCCATATACTTTTGTTTTCGAATCTGCAATTACGGTAATCTTTTTTGCAGCAATTGTTAAACTATCTGCGATGTAAGTAATCGTGTAGTTACTATTTAAGGCAAGTGTATTTTGATTGATACTATATTTTCCAATGTTTTCTCCAGTTGCTCTCGATAAACTTCCAGTGAAGACATCTGCTCCAACTAAGGCTGGAGCGTAAGTATACGTTAATATCGGATCTACT
Source organism: Rhizobium sp. Q54 (assembly GCA_943360385.1). Lineage (GTDB taxonomy): Bacteria > Bacteroidota > Bacteroidia > Sphingobacteriales > Sphingobacteriaceae > CAJBVG01. The sequence goes on from CALRIM020000079.1 coordinate 13,483, forward strand.
TCTCCATACACTTTTGTCTTCGCTACTGCTGTTACTGTAATTGTTTTTGGAGTAATTGCTAAACTATCTGAGATGTAGGTAATGTTATAATTGAAACCAAGTGATAATGTATTTTGATTGATGATATACTTGCCAATATTTTCACCGATTGCTCTCGATAATGAACCAGTGAATGCATCACTTCCGATTAAGGCTGGGGCATACGTATACGTTAACGTTGGATCAACTTCTCCATACACTTTTGTCTTCGCTTCTGCGGTTACTGTAATTGTTTTTGAAGTAATTGCTAAACTATCTGAAATGTAGGTAATGCTATAATTGGAACCAAGTGATAATGTATTTTGATTGATGATATACTTGCCAATATTTTCACCGATTGCTCTCGATAATGAACCAGTGAATGCATCACTTCCGATTAAGGCTGGAGTGTATGTATAGGTTAATACTGGGTCAATTTCTCCATATACTTTTGTTTTTGACTGAGCCGTAACGGTAATTGTTTTAGATGTTATTTTTAAGGTATCTTCAACATAAATGATACTATAATTTATACCCGCTGATAAGGTATTTTGATTGATCACATATTTTCCAATATTTTCACCCACTGCTCTGCTTAAAGAACCAGTAAATGCATCACTTCCGATTAAGGCTGGAGCATACGTATACGTTAAAGCAGGATCAACTTCACCATACACTTTTGTTTTTGCATCTGCGGTTACCGTAATTGTTTTAGATATAATTGATAAACTATCGGCAACGTAAGTGATGTTATAGTTTATACCAAGTGATAAGTTATTTTTATTGATAATATATTTTCCAATATTCTCTCCAATGGCTCTGCTTAAAGAACCAGTAAATGCATCACTTCCGATTAAGGCAGGTGCATACGTATACGTTAACGTTGGATCTACTTCTCCATACACTTTTGTTTTTGCATCAGCTGTAACAGTAATGGTTTTCGCTGTAATACTTAAACTATCTGCAACGTAAGTGATGTTATAATTTGAACCGAGAGTTAAAGTGTTTTT
>CALRIM020000080.1:0-14492 GCA_943360385.1 Rhizobium sp. Q54
AAACCAGTAGATGCACATCGTAATTGCGATAATCCAAAATGTTCTGGAAAAGTGGTGCTTTGGTATAAGGGGGAAGATGTATTACGTGTTACAGGAAGAAAAGATCAATATGGAGAAGTAGAAGAATTTATTTGTAATACTTGTCGATTTGATAAAAAACAAACATCCGATTGGACAATTGAAGGACCTCGTAAAATAGAAGACACTTCAGTTATTTCTTCTAACCACTACGAAATGGCACATCCATTACCAGTGGTAGAAAAAGATCCAACATTGATGGAAGCGAATAGAAAAATGTTTACAAAAAATAGAAAGTAAGAATTGAGGTATGAGTATTGAGAAACTCAATTTTTCTCGATACCCGATACTCGATACTCGATACAAATTATGGACATATATTTTATCATAGAAAAACTTGTTCTGATCTCAGCCATTTTAGGTGTGAGTTTAGTAATAGCAATGTACACAACCCTTGCAGAGCGTAAGTTTGCAGGCTTCTTTCAAGATCGCGTTGGTCCGAATAGAGCAGGACCTTGGGGTTTATTGCAACCACTTGCAGATGGTGTAAAATTATTTACCAAAGAAGAAATTATTCCAACTCATGCTGGAACTTTCTTATTTATTCTGGGTCCATCCTTAAGTATGTTCACCGCTTGTATTACTTCAGCAGTAATTCCTTGGGGAGCAGATATTACCATGTTTGGAAAAAACATTGCCTTGCAAGTTGCCGATATTAACGTAGGTATATTATATGTTTTCGGAGTAGTATCTTTAGGTGTATACGGAATTATGATTGGTGGATGGGCATCGAACAATAAGTTTTCGTTATTAGGAGCAGTTCGTGCAGCATCACAAAATATTTCATACGAAATTGCAATGGGTTTATCCATCATTGCATTATTAATGGTTACTGGTACTTTAAGCATGAAAGAAATTGCTCAACAACAATCGGGCATGCACTGGAATGTGTTTTATCAACCTTTAGGATTTATTATTTTTCTAATTTGTTCTTTCGCTGAAACGAACAGAACACCGTTCGATTTACCTGAGTGTGAAACAGAATTAGTGGGCGGTCATCATACAGAATATTCTTCAATGAAATTAGGGTTCTATTTATTTGCCGAATACATCAATGTGTTTGTATCGTCGGCAGTATTAGCAACATTATATTTCGGAGGTTACAATTACCCAGGTATGCACTTAATTAGCAATCCTAATTTAGCAGCAGCCATTGGAGTAGCGGTAATGTTTACCAAAATTTTATTGTTCATTTTCTTCTTTATATGGGTACGTTGGACAGTTCCACGTTTCCGTTATGATCAGTTGATGAAATTAGGATGGAACATATTATTTCCATTAGCGATAATAAATGTAATGATTACAGGATTGGTAATTATTTTAAAAGGATAATTTATTTATTAAAAGAAAAACATGGATTCTTTAACGAACCGCAAAAAGGTAATTGAACCTACACCAATGAATTTTTGGGAGAGAATGTATCTTCCTGCAATTTTAAATGGTTTAGCAATTACCATGGGACACTTCTTTAAGAAGAAAGCGACAATATATTATCCAGAAGTACAAAGAGAATTCTCTGAAAACTTCCGTGGCTTGCATTCATTAAAGAGAGATGAAAACGGAGCAGAACGTTGTACAGCTTGTGGTTTGTGCGCACTATCGTGCCCAGCAGAAGCAATTACAATGACAGCAGCAGAACGTAAAAAAGGTGAGGAGCATTTATATCGTGAAGAAAAATATGCAGCAGTGTACGAGATTAATATGTTGCGTTGCATCTTCTGTGGTTTTTGTGAAGAAGCTTGTCCTAAAGAAGCGATTTATTTAGATGGAAATATTGCGAAAGCAGATTATAGTAGAGATACATTTATTTTCGGAAAAGATAAATTAGTAGAACCAATTGTTAAGTAATAGAAATAAAAGTATACATGAATCAATCGATATTTTATTTACTAGGTTTTGTGACTGTTTTGTTCGCATTGCTTGTGGTATTTGCGAAGAACCCAATACACAGTGCATTGTACATGGTAATGACTTTCTTTAGCATTACTTGTCATTATATTTTATTGAACGCACAGTTTTTGGCTATTGTAAACTTCATTGTTTACATGGGAGCAATTATGGTATTAATATTATTTGCCATGATGTTTTTGAATCTAGGAAAAGAAACCGAACCGCAAAAACCAATACTTATGAAATTCGCAGCAGTAATTGCAGCGGGATTATTATTGGTAACCATTTTTGCAGCATTAAGAAAAACAGAAGGTGGTGAAATTACCGGCATTGCTTCTAACAATATTGGTTTGGTAAAAGAATTGGGTAAAACATTATTTAGAGACTTTTTACTTCCATTCGAAATCATTTCAATATTATTATTATCATCAATGGTAGGTTCTGTATTACTAGCTAAAAGAGATAACAACTAATGGAAACAATTACACAAACCATACAAACAGTTCCCCTCAATAATTACATTATATTGAGTTCTATCTTATTTGTGATAGGAGTTTTGGGAGTAATGTTGCGTAGAAATGCCATCATTATATTTATGTCGATTGAATTAATGTTAAACGCAGTTAATTTATTGCTTGCAGCATTCTCGGCATTTCGTGGAGATCCAGCAGGACAAATTTTCGTGTTTTTTATTATGGCAGTTGCAGCTGCAGAAGTTGCTGTTGGATTAGCCATCATCGTAATGATTTTTAGAAATACTAGATCTATCGATATTAATTTTTTAAATAGATTAAAAGGATAATAAATGTTACAACTCATCGCATTAGTACCCTTATTGCCGTTAATTGGATTTCTAATTAATGGACTTGGAAATAAAAGTATTCCGAAAAGTTTAGTTGGAATTATAGGTAGTGGCATGATGCTTCTGTCGTTCATTATTAGTTTAGGGATTTTCTTCGAACTAAAAGGTTCAGCGGTTAGCGCACATACATTTACTTTTTTCGAATGGATTAAAGCAGGAAATTTCGATTTATCATTTTCGTTTTTAGTGGATCCACTTTCGTCGGTAATGTTATTAATCGTAACAGGAGTAGGTTTCCTTATTCATTTATATTCTATTGGATATATGCATGATGATGAAGGTTTCGCAAAATTCTTTGCTTACCTAAATTTGTTCGTGTTCTTTATGTTGTTGTTAGTATTAGGTGCTAACTACGCCATTATGTTTATTGGTTGGGAAGGTGTTGGATTATGTTCATACTTGTTAATCGGATTCTGGTATAAAAACCAATCGTATAACGATGCTGCAAAAAAAGCATTCGTAATGAATCGTATTGGTGACTTAGGATTTTTAATCGCATTGTTTTTAATTTTCAAAACATTTGGAAGTATTAGTTACAATGAAGTATTTACAAGTGCTGCGAAATTTACATCTGGTGATCCAATCTTAACTACAATAGCATTGTTATTATTTATTGGTGCAATGGGTAAAAGTGCACAGTTGCCTTTATACACTTGGTTACCGGATGCAATGGCCGGACCTACACCAGTGTCAGCATTAATACACGCAGCAACCATGGTTACCGCAGGTATTTATATGATTGCACGTTCGAGTATTATTTATGTGCTTGCTCCAGTTGCGATGGATATTGTTGCCATAGTAGGTATGCTAACTGCAGTGTGGGCAGCATTAATTGCCTTAACTCAAACAGACATTAAAAAAGTATTGGCTTACTCAACAGTTAGTCAGTTAGGATATATGTTCGTAGCATTAGGAGTTGGTTCATTTACAGGAGCTGTATTTCATTTAATGACACATGCCTTTTTCAAGGCATTATTATTCTTAGGAGCAGGTAGTGTTATTCATGCTATGAGTGGCGAACAAGACATGCGTTCTATGGGTGGTTTGAAAAAGAAATTGCCAATTACATTTATCACTATTTTAATAGGAACACTGGCAATAGCTGGCGTACCTCCGTTTGCAGGATTCTTCTCTAAAGATGAAATTTTAGCAGCAACCTATTCTCATTCAATGCCAATGTTTATTGTAATGAGTTTAACATCGGTGTTAACCGCATTTTATATGTTCCGCATGTTGTTCTTAACATTTTATGGAACGTTTCGAGGAACTAAAGAACAAGAACATCATTTACACGAGAGTCCGAAAAGCATGACAATACCTTTAATTGTATTAGCAGTGTTTTCTACCATCAGTGGATTTTTCGGAATGCCAGAAATTTTTTCAGAAACACATTCTCTAAAAGAATTTTTAGCACCAGCATTTATTTTTACAGACAGTAAATTTTCTTTAGAACATGTATCACATACATTAGAGTACTCTATTATTGGTGTATCTATTGTAGTAATTGCATTAGTTTATTTGTATGCACAAAAACGTTACGCAAAAGATGTTTACTTGTTAGCAGAAGACGAAGCGAAAATGACATTCTTGCAAAGAATTTCTTATCGCAAGTTTTATATCGATGAGTTTTATGAAATGATAATTACAAAACCATTAAATAAATTATCAAGCTTCTTATATAAAGTGGTTGATAAATCGGGTATTGATGGAATTGTAAACGGATTAGGAAATATTACAATGAATGGTTCTAAGAATTTAAGAACTATACAAACAGGAAATACCGGATTCTACATTTTTGCAATGGTAGTTGGTATTGTTATAATAATGATGTTGAACTTTATTTTGAGCTAATCGATAATGATTACACTAATACTATTAACCTTACCTATTGTTGCTGCGTTTGCAACATGGTTCAGTCCTAAAGAGAGTGCGAAGAAAACCGCATTAATTTTTACGCTTGCTGAATTAGGGGTAGCAATTTATGCATACACGCAATTTGTAACGAATGCAAGCACGCAATTTTTATTCGACCAAAGTTGGGTACCAGCTTTAGGTATTCGTTTTAAAATTGGTATTGATGGAATAAGTATGTTGATGGTTTTATTAACAACATTTTTATATCCATTAATTGTACTTACCGCTTTCAATAAAAAACTAAACAACGAAAATGCATTTTATGCATTAATGTTATTTATGCAAGCAGGATTAATTGGAGTGTTTGTTTCTATGGATGCGTTTTTGTTCTACATCGCATGGGAAGCGGCATTAATTCCTGTATATTTTGTATCAGCAATTTGGGGCGGAGAAAATAGAATTAAAGTAACACTGAAGTTTTTCGTGTACACTATTTTCGGAAGTTTATTTATGCTTGCAGGTATTATTTATTTATACCTACAAACACAAGGATACAAAACATTCGACATTGGTGCATTTTATAATTTAACATTAAGTGCACAGCAACAATCATATTTATTCTGGACATTCTTCTTAGCGTTTGCTATTAAGATGCCAATATTTCCATTCCACACTTGGCAACCAGATACCTATACAGAAGCACCTTCTCAGGGCACTATGTTATTATCGGGTATTATGTTGAAGATGGGAATTTATGGTGTAATACGTTGGATGATTCCAATTGTTCCGAATGGAGTTCAACAATGGGGAACCTTAGCAATTTCGCTTTCTATTATTGGAATTATTTACGGATCTATAATTGCCATTCGCCAAACAGATATGAAACGATTGGTTGCCTATTCTTCTATTGCACATGTTGGCTTAATTGCAGCAGGTGTATTTGTATGGAATATGCAATCGATGCAAGGAGCAATGATTCAAATGTTAAATCACGGACTAAGTGTAGTGGCATTATTTTTCATCATTCAAATTATAGAAGAGAGAACAGGTACAAGAGATATTCCAAGCTTAGGTGGTATTGTTTTAAAAGCACCTGTATTGGCAATCTGTTTTGTAGTAGTAATAATGGGTGCGGTAGCATTGCCTTTAACAAATGGATTTGTGGGTGAGTTTTTATTATTGATGGGGATTTATCAATACGGAACTTGGGCAGCAGTATTAGCAGGATTAACCATTATCCTAGGTGCTGTGTATATGTTACGTATGTATCAAAATGTAATGTTAGGAGAAGTTAATAGTTTAACAGCAAGTTTTACAGATATAAAAGGAACTGAGAAAGTAGTTTTATTTGTTTCGGTTTTAGTAATAGTTATTGTAGGAATATATCCTAATTTCTTATTGAAAATTTCTGATGCTTCGGTTTCGGAATTAATCAATTTTGTAAACACTAAGTTGGCAGTAAAATAAATTTATCATTAGTTAAGTATTCAGCATGACTGGAATTATTATTATATCATTACTCGCAATTGTTGTTTTGTTTTTAGGTTTATATAAACAAAATAAAGCGATCGTTCCTATTTCTGTATTAGGGTTAGCATCGGCTATTGTAACCTATGCAATGGCGTGGAACACTAACGTGTATAAATTCAACAACATGTTGTTTTTCGACAACTACGCGATTTGTTTTTCGATACTAACAATTGCTACAACTATTTTGGTGTTGTTATTATCACCAAACTATTTCGAAAAAATTAGCAGTAATGTTGCAGAATACGTTTCGATTATATTATTCTCTTTAGTAGGTGTGCTGTGCATGGTTTCTTACAACAATTTATCGATGTTGTTTATCGGTATAGAAATTATGTCGATCAGTATGTACATACTAGCTGGTATTCGTAAAAAAGATTTAGCCTCTAATGAAGCGGCATTGAAATATTTCTTGATGGGTTCTTTTGCTACTGGATTTTTATTGTTCGGTATTGCATTAATTTACGGATTCACAGGTTCCTTTAATTTAGAAACCATTAGTACCATTGTAATGGAGAGTGGTGGACAAACAGCAGCATTGTTTAATGCAGGTGTATTGTTTATGATTATTGGATTAAGCTTTAAAGTATCTGCAGCGCCATTTCATTTTTGGGCACCAGATGTGTATGATGGAGCCCCATCTTTAATTACATCTTACATGTCGTCTGTTGTTAAAACGGCAAGCTTTGCAGCATTTATGAGATTATTTATCGTTGCGTTTGCAGGTGTAATGCACATCTTCACTCCAACACTTTGGGCTTTAGCCGCAATCACCATTATTGTAGGAAACGTTATTGCATTGTATCAAGACACATTTAAAAGGATGTTGGCCTACTCTAGCATCTCGCATGCTGGTTATATGTTAATTGCAATATTAGCGTTAGGACCTGATTCTGGAAATGCTATATTCTATTATGCTGTGGCATATTCAATTGCATCTGTAACAGCATTCGCAATATTGATAAAAGTAAAAGCATTAAAAAACTCAGAGAGCTTTGATGCATTTAATGGTTTAGCAAAAAACAATCCCAAAACTGCTTTAGCCCTAACCATTTCTATGTGTTCGTTGGCGGGAATTCCATTAACAGCGGGTTTTTTCGGTAAGTTTTTCATATTCACAACTGCTATTAATCAAGGTTTTTATTGGTTAATCGGTATTGCAATTTTAAATGCGGTAATTGCTTTTTGGTATTACTTCCGCGTTATTATCGCAATGTACATGAAGAGTTCTAGCTCAGAAGAGAAAATCGAATACGAGTTTTCATACAAATTAGTGCTTTGGATTGCAGCAATTGCAACGCTATTATTCGGAATGTTACCAGGAATATTGTCAGGTTTATTATAATTTCCTTATTTTGCTTGACATATGGAACATACACTCGAGTTCGTTAAAACCTTGCTTAATCCGCAAAGCATTATTCATTATGGTGGATTAGCTCTTTTATTATTTATTGTATTTGCCGAAACTGGTTTATTCTTCGGTTTCTTTTTGCCAGGCGATTCCCTTTTATTCGTTGCAGGGTTAATGTGCGGCACTCCAATTTTCGATGTTAATATTTATTTGTTAGTGACCTCGGTAATTGTAGCTGGTATATTAGGCAATTTTGTGGGTTATTATTTTGGAAAGAAAACAGGCCCGGTTTTATTCAGAAGAGACGATTCTTTTTTCTTCAAAAAGAAACACGTAAAAGCTGCGGAAGAGTTTTACCACAGATACGGAGGTACAGCTATTGTATTAGGAAGATTTATTCCTATCATCAGAACATTTGTGCCAATTATGGCTGGTGTTGTAAATTTAGATTTCAAAAAATTTGTTTTGTTTAACATTGTTGGATGTGTAGCATGGGTAGTATCTATGGTATTATCTGGATACTTCTTAGGTAGAATTTTCCCCTCGTTGCAAAATAATTTAGAATACATTGTTATTACTATTATTTTATTAAGCATGATTCCTGTTGTGTTAACATACATTAAGGAGCATCGCAGAAGTAAAGCAGAAGATAATAAATAGCCCAGATGTTATTCGATATTTTCATAACACTTTTTTTAGTCTTGCTAAATGGTTTTTTTGTAGCAGCAGAATTTGCTATTGTAAAAGTTAGAGCTTCGCAAGTAGAACTAAAAGCAAAAACTGGAAACCAAACTGCCAAAATTGCAAAGAATATTCTAAATAATTTAGATGCTTATTTATCAGCAACTCAATTAGGAATTACCTTGGCATCTCTTGGTTTAGGTTGGATTGGAGAATCGGTTGTTACTAAAATAATTTTAAGTATTATTTCTGTTTTCGGATTAACCATCACACCAGAACTTGCACATCAGATTGCATTACCAACAGCATTTGCATTAATTACGGTATTACATATTGTGTTTGGAGAACTTGCTCCAAAATCATTAGCTATTCAAAGGCCAGTAACCACTACGTTTGCGGTAGCTATTGCCCTAAATGTTTTTTATATAGTGTTCCGTCCATTTATTTGGGTATTAAATGGCTTATCTAATTTCTTATTGAAGAAAATTGGAATTTCACCAATACACGGACACGAAGTTCATACTTCAGAAGAATTGCAATTGTTATTAGATCAGGGAAAAGAATCGGGTGCATTAGATTTTTCGGAGCACGAATTAATTAAAAACGTTTTCGATTTTAATGATCGAACCGTAAAACAAATAATGATCCCTCGAACTGCAATTGTTGCGGTGGATATTAATATCCCATACGAAGAGTTTGTGAAGTTTGTAATTCACGAAGGGTATACTCGTTTTCCTGTATATAAAAATACTATTGATGATATTATTGGATACGTTCATGCAAAGGATTTATTAATGAAAGAGCTGAACGACCAAACCATAAAATTGGCAGATTTAATTCGACCAGTATATTACATTCCGGAATCTAAACGAATTGCAGATTTGCTTTCGGAAATGAAAAATAAAAGAAACCCGAACATTGCAATTGTGTTAGATGAGTTTGGTGGTACTGCAGGTTTGGTTACCATGGAAGACATTATCGAGGAGTTGGTTGGTGAGATACAAGATGAGCACGACGAAGAGAAACCTAAGGTGGTAAAGGTTGGTGACCTAGAGTATTTAATAGATGCCCACTCTACCATTAGTGATGTAAATGAACACTTACCTCATGCATTGCCAGAAGACGATGATTACGACTCTGTAGCGGGTCTTATGAATGTTATTTTCGATAAGATTCCAGAAGTAGGTGAAGAAATAGTTTTTGGCGGATACAAATTCATTGTTACTGATAAGAAAAAAAACAATGTTGATGCGGTAAAAATGATTCGTATTCTTCCTTCAGATGTTGATAATGCTCAATAGCATTTATATCTTTATACAATGCATCTTTTTTATACCCCAGACATTAATACGAGTACCTATACACTTTCCGAAGAGGAAAGTAAACATTGTATTAAGGTATTGCGATTAGTTGAAGGCGATAAAATTTATTTAGTGGATGGAAGAGGTGGTTTTTATGAAACGCATATAATTGAAGCACACCCCAAACGCTGCATGGTGCAAGTGTTGGATGTTAAATTGAATTACGGAAAAAGAAATTACAGATTGCATGTTGCTATTTCTCCATTAAAAAGTTTAGATAGGTTCGAATGGTTTTTAGAGAAAGCAACTGAGATTGGTATTGATGAAATCACGCCAATTATTACTCAACGATCAGAAAAAAGAGATTTGAAATTAGAGCGCTCTAACAAAATTATAGAGAGCGCAATGAAGCAAAGTAAAAAAGCGTTTCATCCTAAATTAAACGAGATAATTGCTTTTTCTAAATTTTTAGAAAAAGAGAATGCCGAAGAAATTAAATTGATAGCGCATTGTTTAGAGGACGATAAAAAGAGTGTAAACGATTTTAGAGATAACGCGCATAAGAACTATTTGATTTTAATTGGCCCCGAAGGAGATTTTACAGAAGAGGAAATAAAAGCAGCAATCTCCAAAGGGTATATCCCATTGAGTTTGGGAGAAGCTAGGTTGAGAACAGAAACAGCAGCAATTAAAACATGCGCATTAATATCATTTATCAACGAATAAAATAAAATGAAAAAGCAAACCACCATTTTCTATTTTCTATTTTCTATTTTATTTTTAATGTCTTCTTTTAGCAGCCCATCCTATAGAATGGCTCGTTTGAAATATGGCGGCGGCGGCGATTGGTATTCGAGTAGAACTGCATTAACCAACTTAATTAAATATTGCAACGAAGAAATCAATACCAATTTTTATTCGGAAGAGGCAATTGTAGAAACAGGTTCATCGGAAATATTCAACTACCCATATGTTTTTGCAACAGGGCATGGCAATATTATTTTTTCTGATGACGAAGCTCAAAACTTGCGCAAGTATTTAACATCTGGAGGCTTCTTACACTTATGTGATAATTACGGCATGAATGCTTATGTAAGACTTGCGATGAAAAAAGTTTTTCCCGAATTGGATTTTGTGGAGTTGCCTTTTAATCACCCTATATTTCAAAAACCATACTCGTTTCCGAATGGCTTACCAAAAATACATGAGCACGATGGAAAGAGACCTCAAGCATTTGGGATTATTTATAAAGGAAAACTCGTGTGTTTATACGATTACGAATGCGATTTAGGGAATGGTTGGGAAGATTTAGGAACGTATGGTAGCGACAAGCCAGAGACCCATGAAAAAGCCTTAAAAATGGGTGCAAACATCATCCATTATATACTTACAAATTAATTGTATTTTTGCATTATGTATCACGTTAAAGTTAACCAAAACAAAGTTTACGATGTTGAATTAGATGCAAATGGCATCAGTTTAAATAAGGAATTAAAAGACATTTCTTTTGCTGCTTTAGGCAATAATCAATATCATATTCTACTAAACAATAAATCCTACAACGTAGAAATGGTTAGTATTAACCAAGAGAATAAAACGGCTGTACTAAAAGTAAACAATAGGGTTTACGAATGCGAAATTAAAGATCAGTTCGACGATTTATTGAAAAGTTTAGGTTTAGATAATTTAAGTGCGAAAAAAATTAACGACATAAAAGCACCGATGCCTGGCTTAGTGTTAAAAGTATTGGTAACCGAAGGTCAAGAATTTAAAAAAGGTGATAATATTTTAGTGTTGGAGGCAATGAAAATGGAAAACATTTTAAAAGCACCAGCAGATGGAGTAGTAAAAAGCATTAAAATTAAACCAGGAGACAAGGTTGATAAAAACGAAGTTCTATTACTACTAGCCTAAAATACTTTTAATAAAATATCCTAAAATGTGTGGGAACATAATGGAGGTAATTACTAACCCAGTAATGGCTCCCCAGAAATGCGATTCGTGATTAATATGGTCGCGTTGATTCTTGGAAGCATACATGCAATATCCTAAATACAACAAGGCGAATATATACGCAGGTATTCCAATTGGGATAAAAAACAAATAAATTTTACTTAAAGGATCAAACAAAATATAGCTAAAAAGCACAGCAGATATAGCTCCTGAAGCACCAAGACTGAAATACCCAGGATTGTTTTTGTTTTTCAGAATACTACTTACATCGCTCAAAATTAGTCCTAAAACATAAATTACAGCAAACTGCCAATGCCCTACTATTTTTTCTAATGTAAAGGCGAAGAAATAATAACTCAGCATATTGAACAACAGATGGTTCATATCTGCATGAATAAAACCACTGGTTAATATCGTGTAGTATTTTTTACCTCTATTAATACTATAAGGATGTAACATTAATCCTCTATTTGCATGTTGATCGCCATAGATACCATATAACGATACTGCAATAGTAAACACAAATATCAAGGACGATACAGGAGTGTATCTTAATAAGTCTTCAATCATTTTTCTAGTCGATAAATCGGATAACGCAAGTATGAGTTCTCAAAGTACGAAGAATTTCTGTAAACAAAATCTAATTGTGCTTCTGCACTTTTTGCAAATGCAGCATCCTCTTGTTTACGCTTTTCTAATTTCGATTTTAATGCAGGATCTTTCCTTAACAATTCGGCTGCAGTATCTTCGAAAACATAATCCGAAAAATATTCTTTTTGCCCAAGTGTTGCATCAAAAAAGTTCCAATTAAAATAAGAGTCGATGGCTTGTGGTTCTAATGTTTCCATTACAAAACGAACGTTCTGTTGATTAGTATATACAAGGTAATCCCCAGCATTTACTTTTATATTCTGAAACTCTGAGTGGAGTTTAATATTACTATGTAGGTAATGCCCTTCATAAGGCTTGGCAACTGTTTTATAATCATCGATGTAGTAAACAGTAAGAGATAACAAGGTGTCCTTAGCAACTCGAGTAAGTTTTACATTGTTCATTTGCAAACGATCAATTACCTCTTTCCAAGCAAAAGGAATTAGGTAAGCAATTGGTTTGTTTACAATAGTTGTAGCCTTATAATCTTCGTAATGCTTTACTTGTTTGGTAAATGGTTTGTTCCTGTCATAATACAATCTCGGTAAATCACTCACCTTAGAAAGTTTATGTCCGGATTCGTATCCTTTAAATTCAATATAATTTACTTTGCTAGAATCTAGTTTCCAGTTGAGTGAAAATTCGGTTTGTGCTAATACTTCTTTATCGGCTTGTATTTTTGCAGCTTTAATTTTTTCTGCATCGCGTTTGGCTATATCTAAACAAGTAAGTAAAAATGCATAAGAGCCTTCTACCCGTTGTTGATATGTTTTAAGCATATGTGTTTCTAAGGTAAACCCAATAGTGTTAAACAAAGTGCTATAACCCGTAGCAAAACGAGGGCTCTCGTAAAATGCAGCCCATCCAGAATCTGGTATATCCGACCATGCATTTACATATGGAACCGGATCAAATTTGTATTTTTTAAGGGATTTGTTTAATTGAGGGATAAAACTATTGTATTGATAATTGGAAATGGTTTTTTGTAATTTATTTTTTTGAGTAGCAATGTAAGTAACCGTATGTTGATAGTCTGCGCCATTGCTTGTATGTGTATCTATAAATAAATGTGGTTTTGCTTTTTGAAAAATAGAAACAAAAGCGAATGCATTTCTAGAATCCATTTTTATAAAATCTCTATTGAGGTCCAAGTTTTTTGCATTTGCTCTAAATCCATATTCTTCTGGTCCGTTTTGATTGGCACGCATCGTAGAATTTCTGCGCAAACTTCCATCAACATTATAAATAGGAATAATGTAAATATTGGCAACATCTAGTAAATCATTTAAAATTGCTACTTCATTATATTTTTGGGTGAAGTGTTTTTGTGTTAAAATATTTTTATCAGATGCTACATCAATAATATTTTTAGCAAGTATCATGGAAGCATCAATGCCTTCTGGCTCACCGGGATGAATACCATTATTAATTAGAATGTTTAGTTTACCTTCCGTATTTCCTTTGGAAATTCTAACTAATGCAATAGACTCACCAACATCTGTAGAATTTGGAATCATTTCCATATCTACAATAGCATTAGAACTTAGTACTGTGTTAGCATCTGCTAAAGATTTATAGAATTTTAATACATCTGTATATTCAGGTGTCTGATTTCCGTTGGATAAAAAGTAAGGTGCTTGTGTATTTTGGGCAACAGAAGTTAGAGAGAATAAACTGAATAGCAGAAGTGTGGAGAATGTTTTCATACCACAAGATACCACTATCTTATTTATTAAACAAAGCTTGAGTTTTCTTTGGAAGTTTTTTAACTACTTCTGCATAACTATGGTCTATTAATTCCATCAATAATTTTCGAGGAAGAGAACCATCTGTGTAAACGGTATTCCACAAGGTTTTATTCATATGCCAACCAGGTGTAATTTCAGAATATCGTTCACGTAATTCTATTGCATATTCTGGATCGCACTTTACATTGAAATGGTTGGATTCATTGAGTGATATCAACAAAAACATTTTACCCATTACTTTAAACACAAGGGTATCTTCGTCAAAAGGAAATGTTTCTTCTACAAATTCTTTAGCGATGCAATATTCTCGTATTTCTTCTATGTTCATTATTGCTTAATAATTTTTGCGTAACCAGCAGAAGTTTTTAGTGTGTAGAAACCAGGTTGAAGTGAACTTACATTGATACTGTTATCAATGATTGGAGCAGTTAATACAAGTTGTCCCGCAAGGTTGTAGAATAGTCCATTGTCCAACGTATTCCGTCCAACGTATTCCGTCAAGTGTCCAGCATCCAGTGTCTCAAGTCCCATGTCCAGATACAAGTTACTCACTACCGGATTCGGATATACTTGAATGATGTTACTCTTTCTAGAAT
>CALRIM020000081.1:0-14399 GCA_943360385.1 Rhizobium sp. Q54
AACAGTTCTTACGGATGCGCCCTTATTTGTTTTTATATCTACTCCATTATTAGATACCATCACCCCTTTTAATTGAGGATGCTCATGTGTACCAAAGTATTCTACAATAGTGCCCTTTTCTACGGGCCAAGGTAGCTTGCCTTTGTTACTTGTAAAATCCTTAGAAAGCTTTTGTGCTTCTGGCGTTAAAGCCAAATTAGAAGAACTAGTTTTATTGCCTGTTGGTGGTTTAGTCCCTTTTGCTTTGGCTTCTGCTTCTGCCTTTTTACGTGCCGCTTCAATTTCTTTACGAATGATATCCTCAATCATTCGATCTAATTTTTTAGCTTGAGCTTGCTTTGTTGCTAATTGTTTTTTAAGTGTCGACTCCTTTGCAGATAATTGCTTAGCAATAGTTTCAGTTTGATTTTTTTCTTTACCTAAAATCACTTTTTCATTTTGCTCATCTACTAGCAATACATTTTTGTCTTTTTTATCATCCTCCAACTCCAGCATTTTATCCTCTAGTTTGCTCTGTGCTTGCTCTATATATCGAGCTTGTTTTTGTCGATACTCTGAAAATTGTTGAAGGTACTTTAATCTCTTATATGCTTGATTGAAATTGTTTGCCGCAAATACAAACATTAATTTGTTATATGAACTTTGGTTTCTATACGCAAATTTAATCATGGCAGCATACTCAAATTTTAGTTGAGCTAATTCTTCCTTCAATTGGTCTATTTCTGAATTTGTTTTACCAATCTGCCCATCTAAAATTCTAATCTCTGAACTTATGGTATTTATAAGCTTTTCTCGTATCTGTATTTGTTTTAATAATGCGTTTAGTTGTGTTAATGTAGCTTTTTTGTTTTTCTGGGTTTCTTTTAATATCCTATTTGTTTGCTCAATCTCCTTTATTAATTGTTTTTTTTTATTTTGAAGGTCTTCCTTTGTTTGTGTTTGAGAAATAGCAAAGCTTACCCCTAAAAAGAGTACAAAAATTGTAATGATATATTTTAACTTAGTCAAAGTTCTTAGGTATATTAAAAGGAAATTCTAAATTATTAACTTTTTCAACTTTTACGTATTCTAGGTTCAATGATAATGATTCTTTTTGAGAAGTGGCAGCAGAACTTATTAGATGTGGAAAATTTGAATTATCCACTAATTTATAACCTCCATAGTTTACTTCAACAGTTCGCTTATTTTCTGCGGATTCAATTAAACTTATTCTTTGCAATCGCAAATCAACTTTATGCAAATCTATTGCATATGTTGTAATATTTTCTATACCATTAAACTGAACGGTAGATTCATTCTGCAATATAGTTGCTTCCTTATAATTAAAATTGTGTGGCGCATTCCCAAACAATAAATCCTGCATCATATAAAAATCTACATTGGTTTTAAGCAATTCCGATAAATATTTATAATCACCTGTTATATATCTTTTAGATAATTTATCTAATATTTTAACACTATCAATCGTTAACAATACTCTTGCAACTTCAATTCCACCAATTGCATTGGCCGATATCCAAATTTTCTGGTCTTTTTGAGCTCGAATATTAAATGTTAGTGTGAAATCTGTTCCTGCTCTATTTACTTTTACTTTTGCCTTTGCACTTAAAAAGGCATAATCAAAGTAAGAAGACTGAATCCCTTCAATAAATTTCAACTTTATTTCTTCTTCCTTAGAAATTTCTATCTTTTGAGATTCGGTTCTTGGCTCCAGTTTTTTTACTCTACATGAAGAAATGCCGAACGTAAATAATGCACAAAATATATAGATGGATAGTTTATTCATAGTATTTTTTTTCACTTATCTTTTTCTTAAGCAAATCAGATGGGTTGTCAAGTTGCAATGCCTTATTCCATTCAATTAATGCATCTTCACTTCTTCCAAGCATTATTAGTACATCGCCTCTATGCTCTATAATAGTTGCACTTTTAGCACCACCTGCACTTATCGCATTATCTATCCAAGTTAGTGCATCAGCATATCTTTGCATTCTAAAAAGTATCCAAGCATAGGTATCTAAAAATGATGAGTTATTTTTTAAAATATCATTCGATTTTTTCGACATGGTTAATGCTCTTTCTAAATCTTCATTTCTTAGGGATAAATAGTAAGCATAATTATTCAACACATAAGGGTCCTCTGGTTTAATTAATAAAGCCTTATCATATGATTCATCCGATTCTTTATGTTGCTTTAAACTATGATAAGCATCACCCATGCCTGCATAAATTTGAGCCTCCGTTTCCTTGTTCATAGCACCCAACATTAATGCATTTTTATAAGAAGTAATAGCTCCCTCATAATTTTTGGTTTGCATTTTTCCAATTGCATTTAAGTAGTGAACCACTTGTTGTGCTGGGAACAATTGTATAGCTTCTTCACTGGTTTCTAAGAGCGACTTATAATCATTTTGTTCTGCTTCTATAAACATTAGATTTTGCCATACAGCGAAAACTTTTTTATCTAAACTAATTGTTTTTCTATACGCTTCAACTGCAGCCACTAGTTGTTTATCTTGATACAAAAAATCGCCGTATATAGCGAATGCTTTAGCTTCTGCAGGATGTGCTTGCGTTGTTAAGAGAGACAGTTCGAATGCTTTTCTTTTTATATCTGGGATACTAAGTGCTGAAAAATAGGGGGCCAAAATTCTAACCTTTTGGTCGATGTTTAAAGATGGATTAGCAAAAGCCTTTTTCAAATATTCATACGATTGTTCGTCATCCTTTTTTTCTCGGTAAAAGTCTGCCAAAGCTAGTTGAGCAAACCCATTATTAGGCTCAACATCTAAAATATCCGATAGTACTTTTTGCGCTTTATCTAATTCTTTGTTTGAAAGATAAATCTCCGCCAAGTTCATCCGGTATCTCATTTCTGTAGGCTGTAAATTCACAAGCTTCGTTGCTTCTTCTGCAGCCTTATCTACTTTCCCAAGTTTGAGCCAGATTTTTTGTTTCTGCATAGAAACGTCTTCATTCACTCCAATCTTTTTTTCTATCTCATCGTAAATTTTATTTGCACCCTTTAAATCATTCTGATAAATTTTAGTCGATGCTAAATCAAAAAGTATTTCAACTTTTTCTGGATGTCTTTTAATTAATTCAGAATAAATTTCTTCTGCTTTTGTAAAATTACTTAGGTCTTCCTCGGATTTCGCATAGTTCTGAAGGTACCATTCATTATTAGGGTTTATCTCTGCTGCTTTACCGAAATAATAGGCAGCTTGCTTACTATTTTTTTGTTTTGCATACTGCAATCCTAATTCATAATAAGTGGCATCATTTAAAGGGTCAATTTCAATAACCTTTAAAAAGTTTTTAATAGCAGCTTCATTATTATCAATATTCTTCTGTCGAATACCTTCAAAAAATAAGGCTTCCATCTTCTCCTTATTTTCAGGAGAAATTTCTACTTGCTGCTTTTTACTAGACTTTTTTTGAGCATAGGTATTACTCTCTAACAGTAAAAATGTTAGACTGAATAATACAAAAAATTTAAAAACTTGATTAACTCGATTGTATTGTAGAGTAATCGCTGATACTATAAGATCCATTGGCTCCTTTTAATTCAGCAAAATGCCCAATTATAGAATTATCTATTCTACTAGCATCTGCTTTTACATTAGTTTGAATGATACTGTTTGTAATAACGGAATCCGTTACCTTTGTATTACTTCCTATTGAAACATGAGGACCAATTTTAGAATTCTCAATGTGTACATTATCGCCAATAAAACAAGGCTCAATAATCTCTGAGTTACTAATGTTTGCTGAAGCAGAAATAAGATTCTCTGTAGATTTTACATTTTCCAGAACGCGTTGATTGGTATATACTGTAGCATCTTTATTACCACAATCTAACCATTCATCAACTTTCCCAGGAGAAAATTTTGTTCCCTTTTGCTTCATATTTTCTAAAGCATTTGTTAATTGGAATTCTCCTTTTTCACGAATGTTATTATTTAACAGATACTCTATTTCCGATTTTAAATAATCTCCATCTTTAAAATAATAAATCCCAATTATGGCTAAATCAGAAACAAATTCTTGTGGTTTTTCAACGAAATCGGTTATTTCATTGGCTTCATTTACTTTTACAACACCAAACTGGCGAGGGTCAGGAATTTGTTGAACCCAAATAATTCCATCTTTTTCCGCATCTAATGTAAAATCTGCTCTAAAAAGGGTGTCAGCAAAAGCAACTACAACAGGCCCCGTTAAACTATCTTTGGCACAATATATAGCATGAGCAGTACCTAACGCCTCTTTCTGGTAATATATAGAGCCCTTAGCACCAAGACTTTCTGCAACTTTAATTAAATTATCTTCTGCTTCTTTCCCAAAATCCCCTATGATATAGGCTATTTCTTCTACTTTCTGTCCGCATACTTTCGTAATATCCTCTACCAATCGTTGTACAATTGGTTTGCCAGCTACAGGGATTAATGGTTTAGGAGTTGTTAAGGTGTGAGGGCGCATTCTTTTGCCCATACCCGCCATTGGCACTATTATTCTCATTTTGCTTGTTTTGTTCGTAATTCAAAGGGACAAAAATAAGAAATTTATTGGTAGTGGGTAATGGGTAGTGAGTATTGGGAAATCATTCAATTACCCAATACTCATTACTCACTACTATTTTCCCGTATGTCCGTACCCTCCGGCCCCTCTATCGGTATCAGAAAGCGATTCAACCAATTGCCATTCAACAAGCTCGTGCTTAGCCACAATCATCTGAGCAATTCGTTCACCATCGTTTATGGTAAAATTTTCGTTGGATAAATTGATAAGTAAAATTTTTATTTCGCCTCTATAATCGGCATCAATAGTACCTGGTGAATTCAACACAGTAATTCCGTGCTTATACGCTAATCCACTTCGAGGTCTAATTTGTGCTTCATACCCTATTGGTAATTCAATATATAAACCCGTTGGTATAAGTATTCTCTGCATCGGAATAATTACCAATTCGTTTTCTAAATTAGCTTTCAAATCTAATCCTGCAGAATGAATCGTTTCATAAGCTGGTAGGGGATGTTTAGATTTATTAATTACATTTATTTTCATTAAAAAATTTATTTGCGAAGACTCCTTAATTGTAAAAAAGAATACCCTAAATAGAATACAAATAAAACAGAATCTATTGTTTGATTAATGAGTAGACTTTCTGATGAGATTAGTTTTTTAATAAGTAATGATATGGCATAAAAAACAAGCATCAATATTAAATATTTAAAAACTGTTTTTACATTATAGGGTACGTGATAAAATTTTTGGCCGGCAAAATAGCATATTACAGCCATTACAAAATAACAGATGGCAGTAGCGTAAGCCGACCCCATAAATCCTAAAGTTGGTATAAAAAGTATATTAAGCACAATCGTTAAAATTGCACCTATAAAAGTAATGTATGCACCATAAATAGTTTTGTCACTCACCTTATACCAAATAGATAGGTTCATGTATATTCCAAGGAATAAATTAGCAAATAACAATATTGGTACAACTCCTAACCCTGCTCGATAACCTTTTCCTAGAATTAATTCGAATAGGTTTAAATGTAATACTACTCCCAAAAAAATCACGGTACAAACAAGTACAAAATAATTCATCACCTGAGCATATACTGTTTTGGAATCTTCGTTTTTATGTATCGAAAAAAAGAAGGGCTCGGCTGCCATTCTAAAGGCTTGGACTGCTAATGTCATAAAAATAGAAAGCTTATATGCTGCATTATAAATTCCTATTTGCGATAATCGTTCTTCAACTGTTCCTGGTAGATAATACTTCAATAAAATACGATCGAGGGTTTCATTAGTCATTCCCGCTAATCCACCAAATAATAGAGGTAACGCAAATATTAATAATGGTTTCATTTCCGCCCACACCCATCGTAATTTCACTTGAATAATTTCTTTATACAAGAAAAACAATGTGGCGAATGTTGAGATAAACTGCGCTAAGAAAATATAATAAACTCCATTACTTTCTACATAAAAAGATGCTAAAATACTATCAGGGTGAATTGATTTCCAGTAGGGGCAAAAAAGTAAAAAATAACAATTCAAAAATACATTGATTGTAATTATAGCTATTCGAATACCTGCAAATTTAAATGGCCTATTATCTAATCTTAGTTTCGCAAATGGAATGGCCGTTATGGCATCAACACCCATTATAGCTATAAATAAATAAAGGTATTCTATACGATATAATGCTGTGGAATTTCCTAAACTTAGTAAATTTAATAGCGTTGGCGCTGCTAAAAAAAGCACTGCACATAAGGCAATACTGCTAAAAAATACACTACTAAAAGTATTATTATATATTCTTTGTTGATCCTCTGCTTTGGATGCGAAACGGAAAAATGTAGTCTCCATTCCATACAAAAAAATGATGTTCAGGAAAGTAACATAAGAATAAAGCTCACCAACTACACCATAATCTTGTTGATGTAGTAAAACTCTTGTATGTAACGGTACTAAAGCATAATTTAACATTCTACCCAGAATGCTACTAATGCCATAGTAAGCAGTTTGTGATGCTAATTTTTTTATGCTAGCCAAGGCCTTATTTCTTTATAATAAAATTTTGAAATCCTTGATGTTCTCCATCTTCCTTTTCTACCATCTGCACATCAGCACGCTCTGGACCTTCTGCACACCAATCCAAAAAATTCTCCAATATCCACTCATCAGCCTCTGCCTCAATATAAACAGATCCATCGGTATCATTCTTAATCCAACCCGTAACGCCTAATTGATCGGCTACCATTTTAGTACTGTTACGAAAATATACACCTTGCACTTTCCCGTGAATTCTAATATTTAAATGTTTCATTTTATAATATCCATTGAGCTACATCAGATTGTGCAATCCTATATTCTTGTATAATATTTTCAATAATTTTTGAAGCTGGAAGTATGTCATTAATTAATCCAGAAATCTGTCCAATCTCTAATTCACCTTCAACCATATCACCTTCAAACATTCCTTTCTTAGCCCTTGCTCTACCAAGAATTTCTGCTAATTCATAACGAGGTGCACCTCGTTCTTCTGCCTCATTTACCTTTTGGTAAAATTCATTTTTTATAAGTCGAACTGGCACTAATCTCTTTAATGATAATTGAGTTCCACCCTCCTTTGTTTCAACAATTTTATTTTTAAAATTTTCATGTGCAGATGATTCTTCCGATGCTGCAAATCTAGATCCAATCTGAACTCCTTCTGCACCTAATACCATGCATGCCAACATTGCTTTTCCGGTTGCAATTCCACCTGCTGCTATCACAGGAATTTTTACCGCTTCCTTTATCATAGGAATTAAACACAATGTAGTGGTTTCTTCTTTACCATTATGCCCACCTGCCTCAAAACCCTCTGCCACTATAGCATCTACACCCGCTTCCTCACATTTCAATGCAAACTTTACATTAGCAATTACATGTACTACTGTAATTCCATTCTCTTTTAATTTTGAAGTCCATGTCATTGGATTTCCAGCAGAGGTAAATACAATTTTCACTCCTTCCTCCAAAATAACATCCACATGTTTTTCTATGTCAGGATATAATAATGGCAAGTTTACTGCAAATGGCATTTTAGTAGCCGATTTACATTTCTGTATGTGATCTCTTAACACTTCTGGATACATAGAACCTGCACCAATAATTCCTAATCCACCAGCATTAGAAACAGCCGAAGCTAATCTCCACCCACTACACCAAATCATGCCTGCTTGAATAATTGGATATTGAATTCCAAAAAGTTTAGTGATTCTGTTTTCCATTATTTTTTTGGATCGAATTTAAAAGTCATGTAATATTGTTGACGAACCTCTCCAGCTTTTCTACCTGGCACCCATCTTGGCATTAGGTTAATAACTCTCAATACTTCTTCATCACATCCATATCCCAATCCTTTAACAATTTTTCGAGTTTCTTTTTCAGGATATCCGTTTGCTCCAATTACAAAAGTGGCTATTACTGTTCCTTTAACATCAAACTCTTTTGCTACAGAAGGGTATCTTAAATTAGCTTGTATAAAATCTCTATACTCAATGGGGCCACCAACAAATAATGGGACTTGCGATAACTCAGCATAAAAATTCGTATCAACTTTGGCTTCTCTTAGAAAATATTTTGCTAGCGTATCTGGTCTAGAAAACATGACCATTCCTGTAGAGTAATTATATCTGAAATTTATTTTAGAACTATCATCATAAAATGTCCATACACCTGTTCTGGCATTATCTTTAAAACTACCTTGCTTGGTCATTTTTCCAGATGCAGTATTGTAACGTGCGTAATATCCAATTTTAGTAATAGTAGTGGAGTCTTGAGTATCAAATTCTTCCACTAGGTTTTTAGTGACTTTGTGGTAAACCTTTTTACGGTAGGCAGTTTGTGCATTTACTGAGGTAATAATCAAACAGATTGCAATTGTAAGTAGTCCGTATTTTTTCAAATTCATTTTTAATAGGTTATTATGTTACTTTGTTATTAAGTTATTGTAATATAGCATGAGCAAATGAGCAAACTATCAAGAAAAACTAATTTCAGTACTATCTCCTAAATTCAAACTTTGACTTAATCCTTTCAAAGAAGCATCACTTCCAACTAAAGAATCTTTTAGTACCACGTCCTCTAATTGCGAGAAAGAACCAATAATCGAATTTTTTAAAATAGAATGATCTACATATGTATTTTCTCCTATCGAAACATTCGGACCAATTATAGAATTTTGTATTCTGCAATTAGGTGCAATACTAACGGGGGGGATAATAATTGTATTGTTAAAATGTACTTCTTGGTGATTGTTTTGACGTCCGAGTAACATCGCATTCGTTGCTAAGAGTACCTCCTTCTTTCCACAATCATACCACTCTTCTACTTTAAACGATTGTATTTTCACTCCTTTTTCCACTAAATGCATTAGTGCATCCGTTAATTGGAATTCGTTATGAGTTCTTAAATTGTGTTTGATGTTTTCATCAAGAGTTTCCATCAACAATTTACCCTCTTTAATTTTATACAAACCTACCATTGCCATATTTGACTTAGGGATCATTGGTTTTTCTACTAATCGAGTAATAAATCCGTCTTCATCACTTTCTACTACACCGAAATTTCTAGGGTCATCTACTTTTTTCACCCCAACTGTAGAATAGGGTAAATCAACAAAATCCTGTAGGTGCACATCAAATATAGTATCTCCCAAAACAATTAGTAATTGATCATCATCATTCACCATTTCCTTAGCAGTCCAAATGGCATGTCCAATACCTTCTTTCTGTGCTTGTACAACAAAGGATTTTTTAAGCTCAGGATATTTTTCAACTACATATGATTGGATTTTATCTCCAAGGTAGCCAATAACGAAAATAAATTCATGTATACCAACCTCCTTCAAACTATCGATAATATGTCCTAAAATTGGTTTTCCAGCAACAGGAACGAGTGCCTTCGGTTGGGTATGAGTGTGAGGTCTTAAGCGGCTTCCAATGCCCGCTACGGGTATAATTGCTTTCATTGAGGGGGATCCTTTCAAGGTCGAAGTTACAATAATTTACTATTGATACGAAATTGACCTTTTTTGTTAAAAATATGTATTTTTAAGCCATGAAAAGAGATCAACAAATATTTAAACTTATTGAAAAAGAAGCTCACCGTCAGGAAGAAGGTCTTGAACTTATTGCTTCAGAAAATTTTGTTTCAGAACAAGTAATGGAAGCACAAGGTTCTTGTCTTACCAATAAATATGCAGAAGGTTTACCAGGAAAAAGATATTATGGGGGTTGCCAAATTGTAGATCAAGTAGAACAAATTGCAATAGACCGAGTAAAAGAATTGTTCGGTGCAGCATGGGCTAATGTTCAACCTCATTCAGGTGCACAAGCCAACGCTGCTGTTATGCTTGCTGTATTAAAACCTGGAGATAAAATTTTAGGATTCGATTTATCTCATGGAGGTCATCTAACTCACGGTTCTCCTGTAAATTTTTCAGGTCAATTATACAAACCAAGTTTTTATGGTGTTGATCAAAAAACTGGTTTAATAAACTATAATACTTTTGAAAAAATTGCCATAGCAGAAAAACCTAAATTAATTATTTGCGGTGCTTCAGCTTATTCTCGCGATTGGGATTATAAACGCATGCGTAAAGTTGCCAATAAAGTTGGAGCATTACTACTAGCAGATATTTCTCACCCAGCAGGTATGATTGCTCGAGGTTTGTTAAACGATCCTATTCCACATTGCCACATTGTTACCACCACAACCCATAAAACATTACGTGGACCACGAGGTGGATTAATTATGATGGGTAAGGATTTCGAAAACCCTTGGGGACTAAAAACGCCAAAAGGTGAACCGAAAATGATGTCGGCCATTTTAGATGGTGCTGTATTTCCTGGAACTCAAGGTGGACCTTTAGAACATGTTATTGCAGCAAAAGCAGTTGCATTTGGCGAAGCATTGTCTGAAAATTATTTCAAATATATTTTACAAGTAAAGAAAAATGCGCAAGCGATGGCTAATGCATTTACAAAAAGAGGTTATCAAATTATTTCTGGAGGTACCGATAATCACTTAATGTTAATTGATCTTAGAAATAAAAACATTACTGGTAAAACTGCCGAAAACACACTGGTTTTAGCAGATATCACCATCAATAAAAACATGGTTCCTTTTGATGATAAATCTCCGTTCGTAACTTCAGGAATTAGAGTAGGTACAGCTGCTATTACAAGCAGAGGTATGAAAGAAAAACACATGGATAAAATTGTAGATTTAATAGATCAAGTGTTAATGAATAACGAAGATCAAAAAGTAATCAGCAAAGTGAAGAAAGAAGTAAATGATTGGATGAAGAAATTCCCACTTTATAAATAATCCCTATAAAAAGCCAAAAGGCAACACGTTTGTGTTGCCCTTTAGCATAATTTAATTTACGCTCTCGAAGTAGTTTTACGAGGAAGTTTCAATAAAGTTTCAATTTTTTTTAAAAAAAATCACTTTTATTCGTAACACCCTATAGATGAGGGATTTAATCTTGAAACACCATCTGCATCTGTCAATAAATCCACAGGCGAACCTTGGAATTCTGCCTTTCCCCTGACAATTGAACCCGTTTTGAGCCTGTAATTTTCAGTAAAATTATTTGATAAAGTAATACTTGGGTCCTTAAATTGAGGATCTTTATTCAACAAATTCGTAGTCGGCAAAGTTTTAGTGGTTTTTAACATATTAAATTCGGTAGTAATATTTGCTGTACCAGCGCTTTTTGTTTCGATAAAATATTCCTCTTTTAGCGTACCCGTTACAATATTATTCTTAAAATTAACTGTTAATTGATCTGTTATAGGTACATCGTTTACTAAAATATAATCTGTAATTGCAACTGCTGGAGTTTGCCTAGTACTAAAACTATTTGTTTGTGCAAAGGTGTTATGAATAATATCATATGTTCCTCCATGTTGTGTTAACAATGCATATTGCCCACATGCAAAAATCAAATTATTATACACCTTTACATTTCCGTCTATTAAATACATCCCAGTAACAGTGCTATACTTTATTATTGAGTTTAGGATCTTTAGGTTTGGCTGAATACCATAAATGGGAAAGGTGCCGACTATAACTCCAAATATACTTCCTTTAATAGTGGTGTGGTTAATTACATTGTTTATACTACCAGGTAAAAACTGAATTCCATTCCATTGCCCTGGTTCATTATAAAACTGCGACTCTCTGCGATCGCCTTGTATGATTACGCTATCCTGTAAAGTGCCATTAATCTGTAAAGTCCCTTTAGATAAAATAATAGCATTGTTATGCATATATATTTTCACACCAGGGTTTATTGTTAAGGAACTTAAACTATCAACTAATATTCCTCCATAAATAACATAAGGTAAGTCATCATTCCAAGTTAGATTTCCAGTGAGAACTGAATCAACATAAAAATGTGCATTTTGACCGAAGGCTAAAACTTCTATTTTTTGAATATTCGTATTTGTTTCGAATACCAATTGCTCTGAAACAAAAAATGGCAATGAACTTGGATTAGAATTTCCTTTTACCGTAATCTCAATAAATCCGAATAAAGAATCCTCTGCAGGAATTTCAATATTTCTCAAATGATTTCCTGAATACCCATCAACATTTAACCGATATTTCGCAAAGGAAGTAGAGTCGACTAAATCTATTTTAGAAATACTAATAGCACTTTTATTTCTATTGTATATTTTAATGCGTTTTGTTACTGAACCAACGGTTGTAAAAACAGTATCAAACAGTATAGTGTCGGCAGAAAATTCTAGTTTTGCAGAAGTACTATTTGTAATATCTAAATCGGATCTACAAGATTGTAAAACCACCAGAAACATTGACAAAAATATAAAAAGGTGCACTTTTTTCATTGGCTACGAAGTTAATGAAAATTTGTATCTTCGTGTATATCTATTATTCATACCTAACATATTGATAATGAAAAACTTTTACGCTGTTATTGTTGTGTTATTAATTTTCGCCAATACACAACTATCCGTCGCAAATTGCCCTACAAGCGTTGCTCCTACTAATGCACAAGCATCTGGAGTTTGCAACAAAGGGTACTCTCTTTTTACTGCAAATATTAACGACATTACGAATACATTAGTATGGATAGATTCTGCTAATAGAGTTATAGGAGTAGGAAATAATTTTCAAAAATATATTGATAAAAGTGGTTTAAACTTTAAGGTTGCGGAAGTAGGATATGATGCGCTAACTACAAAAGCTGGACCAAATACCACACAATTTTCATCAACCTACCCATCGCAAAACTATACCAACGGACAATATTTTACCTGCGCTACAACCTTACGTATTGATTCTATTTTATTAAGAAGTAATAATGCTGTTGCAGGAAATATTCAGATTTGGTCAAAAGCTCCAGAGAATGGTGGTTATGTTTTGCAAAAAATACCATTCAATATTACTAGTTCTGGACAAAAAAATACAAGAGTGCCAATCGGTGCAATACTTTCAGCCGGTAGTTATTTTATGAATGTTGAAATAACAAGCGGCACAGGGATATTATACAGGGCAATAGATGGAGCTGTATATCCATATACAATAAACAATTTAATTTCTATTACAGGAACAAATTTCATAGGTGATCCAGATCGTTATTATTATTTTTTCGATTGGGATGTTTCTAAAATGTGTATGAGTGCAATGAGTACAAATTTCAGCCCAGTAATAACCACAACTCCTGATGATGTAATTCCATATTTTAACTTTTTAAACTCAGGTGTAGAATGCGATTGGACAAAGACATCTACAACAGTTAATGGTGGTTGGATTCAAGGATCCTATTTAAATTTATCTTCTTCGCATTTTAACATACCAATTGACAATGGGATTTTAGCTTCAAATGATGACACTTGCAATTGCGATAAAAGCAGTGTAAAGCTTGTTAGTCCGTGGTTTGATTTGCGAGGTACTTCTAAAGATGAAAGTCCTTATTTCGAAATTGATTATGTGTATAAAGAATTAAATGGATCTAAAGTTTACATTAAAATTTTCGACAAGAATACAGGGGTAACAATAATAGATTCCCTCTCTAACAATTCAACTTGGACACAAAAAAGAATAGAGTTAAGAAATTTTGTTTTTTCGGATAGTGTTCAATTTACCCTCGAACATCAAGATAATGGAGGCAATGGCTCTGCAGTTGCCATTGGCAGAATAGCTGTTTCTATTAACGATTCTGCCTTAGCATATGTAAATGTAGATGTACTATTAGACTCATATGGATCGGAAATTTCTTGGATTGTAAAAAACAAAAATACTCAAGAGATCATCGCTACAAATATTCCTTATGGAGATATAAATCCATATAATGTAACTGATGCGACTAAGAACAAAATGGTTATTCTAAAAAACAATACTGAATACACGTTTAAAATTATGGATTCTTTTGGAGATGGGCTTGATGACGGAACACATATTGGAAATTATTTGGTAAGAGGTATTTGCAACGATACCATTTTAAGTGGATCTGGTGCACTCCCTTATGGAGGATTAGTTTTACCAGATATGGCTTGGGATTCAGTAGATTTTATTGCGGGTGCTGGTGCAAAAGTTGATATTGGACCAGATATATTTTTAAATTTTGATGATACTTTAGTTATTGATGCAGGTGCTAAATGGAAATCGTATAAATGGAGTAATGGCGATACAACTAGATTTTTAACATTAATAGCTAAAAATTATTTGCCTGGAAATTATTCAATCTCTTTAGAAGCCAAAACATTGAATTCATTATGTGTTGCAAGAGACACTATTCAATTACAAATTCTTGGGAATTTTAAACCAACTATAATGGTTGGTGTAATAACCGACACAAAGGGTACG